>JAUVKP010000058.1 GCA_030596185.1 Fidelibacterota bacterium
ATCATCATTTTTAGTTTCATCATCATATGACCAGTTCATAAAAGATGTATTTTTTACATCAGCCGGTTTGACAAAAAACATGATTTTCTTTTCAACCGATCCTAAATCTTCTATATACTGTTTAATTTCTCTGACACGTTCGCCACCTCTTGAATTAACAAGAGTCATAATAAGTGTTCCTTCCATTTCATCCCCATCCGGTCTATCAGCAACCTTTTGCATGATTTCTAAACCAGTGAGCTCTGACTGAGCATTTAAACTCATGGAAGCAAGTAATATGATTACTAAGATTCCTATGATCCGTACGTTTGTTTTTCCTCTTAATTGAGATTTTATTTTTTTCATTTTACTTCTCCTTTTTAAAATATATATTTGAATAATACAATGCGATGGCCATCACTGTCAGTGTCCCAATAAACGATGTCAACATGTTCAGTGATATCAAACCACCCAAAGTTCTGTTTGGTGGAAATACTGAGGCCATTAAAACCATGAATCCGGCAATAACTACAACAGCATTAAAAAGAATCGCCCTGCCGGAATGGTACATAGTATGTTGCATGGTCAATTTCTTATCTCCCGTGCCTTCGGCATAAATCCTGTACCGATCAATAAAATGGACAGCATAATCAATACCAATTCCGATAGCAATACTCGAAATAAGAGCTGTAGTGGAACTTAGAGGAATATTAAATAATCCCATAATTCCAAAGCTGATAAACGTGGTAATTACGATAGGAATGGCTCCAATAAATCCTAGTTTGTAATTTTTGAATATGAATCCTAGCAAAATCACAACTATGATGAGCGACATCAATAAACTGGAAACCTGCCCCTTTAATATTAAATCTGTGAACACTAGGGCTTTATATCCCGATCCGGCATAATTCAACTCGATTCTAAGCTTATCAAAATCAGATCTGTATTTTTCCACGATATCGATTGCAGAGTTTAATGCTTTGGAATTGTCACTTTTTAACTGGAATGTCAAATTAACCTTTTTGAAATCATCGGTAACGACCTGCCATAGATTTTCTGGGTCGCCTGACATTTCATAGAGTAATAGATACTGAGCAATCAACTCTGACGAATTAGGTATCGTATTAAAAACTTCATTATCGGCATGCATTACTTTATTCATCCTTTTTAGATAATCACTGAGCGAGAACGAATCTCCTACAATATCCAGTGATGTTTCCACATCATCCTGCATAACAATTAGTTGTTCTAATGCTCCAGGTTGCTTAAAAGCATCGGGAGTACTGCTTTCAAGAATTACATTTAGTGTACTTGTGCCGCCAAAATTATTATTTATAAAGGAATCGGTCAGTACAATGTCTGAATCTTTTTCAAACTTTTCCAAGAAGCTGGAATCAATCCAGACCTTTGTCATCCCAAAAATTGACAGCGCAATAAATGTAAATGTAACAAAGTAGGTTTGCCATTTATGGGACATCAAGAAATCCGAAACACGAAAAGCCACGGTCTGAGTAGTATTAGACTTGCTTTTATTTTCAGTTTTTACTTTGACCTTCGGCAAACCAAATAAAAGAATCCCGGCTGGAATAACTAGTATAGTTAACACAAAGGCAACCAATACACCAAATGCCGAAAATACACCAAAATATTTAATTGGATATACTTGCGATGTAAGAAGTGAAACAAATCCCACTGCCGTTGTAATTGCGGCCATAAGTACCGGATTCCACATTTCTTTTATCATATCTTTTACTGCAGTCATCCGGTCAATTTCAGGATTTTCAAGTTGAAACATATGAAGATGACTGTAGAGATGAATTCCATACGCAACACCAATTGCAATGAGCATGACCGGTATCATCGTTGATACGGCATAAATAGGAATTCCCACAACCGCCATTAAACCAAATGCCCATATAGATGAAAAAGAAACGACAGCCAATATTAAAAATGTACTTTTAATATTTCTTAAAAGAGCAAACAATACAATGATTATAACGAGGAAAACGATAGGAACCATTTTTTTCATGTCCGCGGGTCCCAAAACGGCCATAGTTCCCTCTACAATAGGTCTCCCTGCTATATAAACATTTTCTTTTCCTTCAAACTCTTTTGCAAGATCCAACAACCGTAGATAAAATTCTTGAGAAAATACATCATCTCCAATACGTGCAACTATAACGGTAACTTTTTCATCGATAGATACGAGTTTCCCAAAAATCATTTCATTTGCACTAACTTTTGCTTGTAACGCTGCTAGTTCTTCTTCCGTTTTAGGAACGCGCTTGAAAAAGGCTTTAACATCCATCCCATCTTCAGTACCAACAATATTATCAGCTGTATACAGAGACGTAACATCTGCCTTTTCAATCTCTTTCATTTTTTGAAGACGCTTGGTAAGATCTTTAACTTTTTGAAGTGTTTCGGTCTGATAAATTCCGCCAGGATTCTCAATAGCAATAATAATCCCGTCTTTAATGTTAAACCAGTTTTCTGCTTCATTACTATAAACAAAAGCAGGATGCTTATCCGGCATATATTTATCCAGATTAGTCTCCATTTCCGATTTATTTTTCATCACCATGAAAAACATAATTGTGATAATCAGCACTGTAATCATTACCAACTTTGGGAATTTTAAAGTTTTATAAATCAATTTTTCCATATTTCCTCCTTCAGTAGTTATTATTCACTAACTTTTTTTATAAAAAAATAATTAAACTATTTTTTCCAATGCATTAAACAATATTTTTGTCTGTTCTTCAAGATCAAAACTATTTTTGCTCATATGCCATTTTGTTACTAACAAACGAAATGCTCCAACAATCATAAGTGCCAATTGTTCTGCATCAATATAATCAACAATTTGACCTTCGTTTTGACCTTTTTTTATGATATTAACACATTTCATTTGAGACTCTTCCATAATGTTCCCTATTGCCGCATATAATTGACTGTTGTTTTCAAATATTGCTTCGGAAAATATTACTGCAGCTATTGAAGGATTTTTGGTAAACCGCTTCGCACGATTAGTAAATGTCTCCCGAATTATAGCAATCGTATTTTTTGTTTCATCCGCAGGAACAAAACTGTCCATACCTGAGCTTTCTTTTATCTTTGAAATGATACCCAATAGAATATCAGTTTTACTTTCGAAATGCCGGTAGATAGCTGGTTCTGAGATTCCTACTTTTTTTGAAATATTTTTAATAGTTAGACCATGAATCCCGTAATTCGCTATAAGATCAAGAGAAGCCTGAATAATCTGTTTCTGTCTATCTGTAAAGTTTGTCATTCTATCCAATATTTTAATGTTTGTTAATATTCACTAACATAGTTTACAGTATTATAAAATATAATGCAACTATTTTATTTTTAGACTATAGACTTACTAAAAGAGGGACAAATAATATAAAAGAAGGATTGAGCTATAGCTATTTACCACTATAGCTCAATCTTTCTACATTTTATGTTGTGCTCGCTAATCTATATCACGGGCACAGCGGAAACCAAGTGACATACTGGTATATTCAGGACCGGCACTATTTCTTGGCCAAACACGGAGGTTATATTCATAACTTTGATATGAACCGCCTCGCATGTAACGGTAATGAACCTTGGGATGATCATCGCCCGTCCATTGATAAACATTCCCTGCCATGTCGTAAAGACCATAGGGTGATATACCTTCAACAGTCTGATAACCATCATAATTATTACCATTATAAAATCCAACAGGTGTCGTCTTTACAACATCACCAAACATTTTAGCGAATAAGTTGTGGCTACTAATAAAATTGGCTTGGTTACGTTTTACAGTGTTACCCCATGGATAATCGTTAGTTCCTGTACCACGAGCAGCTTTCTCCCATTCCAACTCTGTTGGTAATCGGTAGCCGTAATAATCAGCGTAAGCCTTTGCACCAAACCAGCTGACTTCAACCATGGGATGATTTTCGTATCCGGCTTTCGGACTAAACTTACCATTCTCATAATTAAGTCTTAAGCCCGGCTCATTGATTGGCATGTGAGGATAATCTCCCGCCGGAATTTCCCATTCATGAAGATAGGCGTCGAAAGGATCACCGGGATGATATCCCCATATAGTATCTTTCTTAGCATAAATCGTTCCTTTTTCCAAAGCTTCATTCAAATAATTGGCATACTGTTCATTGGTCACATCTGTGATCATGATCTCAAAATCATAATCAATGTTCTTAATATGTTGATGCTGTCCAAAGTGAAATTCACCCGCCGGAATCAAAGCCCACGAATTGGTATTCACACCGGTTTCAACATATTTAAAGGGTTTTTCAGCATACAAATTAAATACTGAAAGCAGTATTATTATGATCAGAAAATATTTTGAGTATCTCATATCTCCATCTCCTTTTTTATAACATCACGCCCTTGCTTTGTAAGAACGGCTGTTCTTTCAAGTTCTAATTCGGGTGATGCTGACTCTTTTGACCACCGATTATCTGATCTAAACAAATCTATCAATCGCCAGCCGAGTACACCAGCCAATAGAATCAAGATGATTCCTAAACCGAAGTCAGTAGCTAACATAGTCCAATTAACTAATGGTGTTTGATAATACTCCGTCACGAACAGACGTTTCATGGACATAATAGTCATGGCCGCAAAAGCGATATCCGAACCTATGATTATTGTCCATCCCAACCATTTTCTCAATTTACCTTTAATACCGGCAATATCTATATAGTACATCAAAATTATAGTAGCAATGAGAGCTGCGGGTATATGCCAGTGACCTGTTAGAGTGATACGTTCTTCACGGGCTGGCCACACACGAAATATTTCCTCTAGCTTAACAGCCATAAAAATACCAACACCACTTACGGTGAAATTCATAAATACCATCTGCCAGAAAGGACCAAATTTGATGGGATCGTGAAATAGGGCAACAAACTTTTGACCAAAGCTTGGGTTTTTCAATCCTTGCTCTTTAATACGGTCTTTAATCAATTTACCCCAAGCATAAATAACGAGAAGCAAGGCAGCAAACATGACAAAAGTTGAACCAATATAAATAAAAGTATGTGCCATGTGTGTCCACACAACTGACCAAACACCTCCGGAGATAACCAGTGTTCCAAAGATCATGATCGGCATGGCAAATTTATGCAGCTTGCCTTTGAAATCCATCCAACGCCCAACAATCAGTGTAATTGCAATAGCAATCAGAGTTAACATAATATGTAAATAACCAATGATCGATTTTTGTAGCGCTGTTTTATCAGGTTGCCTTATCAGATCCTCAGCCAGAAAAGTTTCATGTCCGTTACTCCAGAATGAGCCAGTCACAGCACCAAATCCCGCTGAGATTAACATAGATACTGTCATAACAAAGAAAGCTATGCGTTCAAGATCATAGCCATTTTTCGTATGGGCATATTCCTTGTTTTCGACCAAAAAATGTTTATTCCATGGATTTAAGGTCACCGCAAGTAAAATTCCTGCGAAAAAGATCAGCGATTGACCTACAAGAAACAAACCATGGTAGAAATAGTTATGTCCAAAATATGCAAATGCCATACCAAAGATCATAGCTGTTATCCAGCCAACTGTAATGGTTGCATTAATATTAGTTCTTTGATGTTTGCGCATTGGGACAATGGATGTGATCATATACACTTCTATTGACGTAACGATCATAGCAATCACATGATAAAGCATAATAATGCGTCCGGAACGTTCTACAGATTCCAGATCTAGCCCAAGCAATTTGACTGTAATATCTTTTACTCCCCATTCAACCATGTAATACGAAGTTTGAAAAGTCTTGTGTTGGTTGTTCAATTCCGCCCCGAGCTACTTCCATATTGTCAACGATAATCCTCTGTTTGTAGATAATGGAATTACCCCACTTTGCTTTGGCAATTTATAAGGATCTTATTTGAGACAAAATGTAAAATTGCTTAACTTTACACATGAAAATTCCATTCAAGAAAGACATCAATATAACAAGGATTATTTCATTTACACTCATTTTGGTTGCTTTTCTATCTATCGTATTTAAATTCACTTTTTTACGATACACATTTCATAATATTTTACCACAGAGTAAATACGAAGTAAGCGTAAATATCGCAGCACAAGGTTTTAGTCAGCCCGTTAATATTTCCACTTTTTTACCCCTTTCCGATACAAGGCAAACAATTAGCGACGAAGTAAACAATAGTCCTCGAATTGATTTTCTTATTGAACAATCTAAATCGGGAAGGCAAGGAAAATGGAAAACATCCTATGCTCAGGAAGACATTTCTGTAAACTATACTTTCGATTTTATGGGGAAAGCGCTTCAATACAATATTGATACTTCATTGGTAGTCCCTAAGACATACCCTCCCGGTTTTAAAGAATATCTGAGAGCAACTGAGAATATCCAGGTAGGTCATCCTCAAATACACCAGATATATCTCGATCAGATTGGTGATGAAAATAAAATTTATGCGATACTTTCAAAAATTCATAAATATACACTTTCCTTAAGACCCCGTCCATTTAAAGGTGTAACCGATGCGCTAACGGCAGCAAGACTTGGTGAAGCCTCATGTAATGGAAAAAGTCGTTTGTTTATTGCGTTGGCACGTTCCGCAAACATTCCTTCCAGATTAGTAGGAGGAATTATTCTTGAACAAGGAAGTAAAAAAACATCGCATCAATGGGTAGAAGTCTATATTCAAACCGATTGGGTACCTTTCGATCCATTGAACAATCACTTTGCCTCTATTCCACATAATTATCTTTCATTGTATCGAGGTGATGAATATTTATTTTCCCATACGCCCAATATTAATTTCGATTATAGCTTCACCATTAAATCAAGGCTTAGTCCTAATCCTTTGCTACAGGACGAATTGAAATCGCATACATTCAATGCCTATCAATTATGGAAACTGTTCGAAAATATAGGCATCCCTTTAGGTTTGCTGAAAATTATATTGCTTCTTCCTTTAGGCGCACTTATAGTGGCAATTTTTAGAAATGTAATTGGTCTAAAAACTTTTGGCGTATTTCTTCCTGCTCT
>JAUVKP010000198.1 GCA_030596185.1 Fidelibacterota bacterium
TCATTTAATTTTGAAGTTGGAATGCGTTGCTGCATACGTTCTTTAATGGCAAAAGCTTCATCAAGGAGTTTGAATAAGCGTTGTTTATTAACCGCAGAAACGAACATAATAGGAATATTAGTTAATACGGGGAAGTGATAAAGAAGTTCTTTGTTGAATTCTGCTGCCGTATGCGTATCTTTTTCAATCAGGTCCCATTTGTTCATCGCAACGATCAGTCCTTTGCGTTGATCAATGATCTCCTGAACAATGCGCACATCTTGGGAACAGAAGCCTTTGTTGACATCGACCATTAAAATACAGACATGTGATTCCCGGATTGCGCGCCTTGTCCGAACAAAACTGTAAAATTCAATAGAATCAGCGATCTTGTTCTTTTTGCGCAGCCCGGCTGTATCAACCAACATTACTGATTTGCCCTGGTAGTTCATCTCACTATTGATACTGTCCCGGGTTGTCCCCGCAATATCGGTTACAATGTGACGGTTTTTACCAAGAAAAGTATTAGCGAGAGTCGATTTACCGGCATTAGGCATACCAAGAATTGATATTTTCAGGTCATAGTCTTTTTTTTCTACTAAATTGTCTTCAGGTAATTGATTGACAACAAGATCAAGAAGATCACCGGTAGAACGGCCATTTAAAGCTGAAACTTCAGCAGGCTCACCAAAGCCCAAAGCATAAAAATTATGCATTTCTACTTCAAAGCGTTCATCGTCAACTTTATTTGTAACAAGAATAACAGGTTTTTTACTGCGGTGAAGAAGTTTTGCAATATAATCGTCAAATTGTGTAACTCCGACTTTTACATCCACGATGAAAAGGATAAGATCAGCTTCTGCGGTAGCGATCAAAGCTTGTTCACGGATACCTTCTTCAATAGTATCGCGAGGATCCATCATGATCCCGCCTGTATCAATAATTGTAAAAGTTCGTCCGCACCATTCCACTTCAGCGTAGGTGCGATCTCGGGTTACACCCTCAGTTTCATGCACAATAGCTTTACGTGTGCGCAGGAAGCGGTTGTAGAGAGTGGATTTTCCAACATTTGGGCGGCCGACAATTGCAACTGTACTCATGGCGTTAATATAGTGTCAAAGGCTAGGAAATGAAAGAAGATTGTAGTAGAGACAAGGTATTGCCTTGTCTCTACAATAATTACATGTAAATAGATTTAAGTAATATCAAATTATCAATTACTTATACAACAAATATTCTTCCCGTATACGGATATATTGCTTCAATTCCTGTTTGTAGGTTTTGATTATGTCTTCAGCAGTTTTATGTTCTGTGAACATTTCGAAGGCATCACGATTACCCCATAACTTATTCATCCAGATCGGTCTTGTGATTACAAAATCTTGTGGATAGAGTTGAAGCAGAACGTCGATCAAATGAACGCCGAATTCCAATGCTTTGAAATTTACAGGGTCCGTAACTGTTAAAGCGACACCGTGACAAAGTACCCCATTATACTTAGGTTTGTAATATGCATCGGGTGAACATGTTGGCGTATAGGCTACAGCTTGGATATCAATACCTTCAATATTTCGTTTTTTCAATTCCGCCACAAGTTCATTAGAATTTACATAAGGTGCACCAACCCACTCAAAGGGTTTTTCCGAACCACGACCTTCAGAGAAATTTGTTGCTTCGAATAAACAAGTTCCCGGATAAACCAGGGCTTCATTAATATTGCGGATATTTGGGGAGGGGTTGATCCAATTTTGCTTTTCGGCTGTATAAGGTTTGTTTGGATTCCAGCCTTTTTGTTTTACAATGTGCAGTTCAAGTTTATCCGTTTCTTTGATCCATCCCTTATCTTTTATCATCAATGCTAATTCACCAACAGTTAGGCCATGTCGTAGCGGAATGGGGTATCTGCCTACGCCGGAGTAGAACTCTTGCTGAATAATTGGACCTTCTGCCAAGCGACCTATTGGATTAGGTCGATCAAAAATATAGACCGGAATATTATTTTCGGCCCCGGCTTCCATGATATAACCCATAGTCGAGATATAAGTGTAAAAACGTGCGCCGATATCCTGAATATCAAAAACCAGGACATCAACATCCTTAAGCATTTTCGGAGTAGGTTTTCTTAATTTCCCGTATAGACTGTAAATGGGTGCTCCCGTTTTCAGGTCTACATTGTCTTTTACAAGTTCACCGGCATCCTCTATACCCCTAAAACCGTGTTCCGGTCCAAAGATTGCTTTAATATTGATACCCGTATCATGGATCAGGTCCACAATATGTTCACCATTGGCATTTTTTGCCGTATGATTGCTTACGATACCAACGTTTTTTCCTTCTAACATTGGGAAACCGTCTTTAGCTGCAATATCCAACCCACTTTGAGTTGAACAACCAAGAAATAGAAATAATATGATGAACATGGTGAAAATTGATTTAATAGATCTCATGATTTCCTCAAGTGATTATTTTTTAGCGAATATTTTATTTACAAAGCGACCGACTGATGAAGCGGAAGTGAACAGTCCAATCATAATTCCAAAACTGATAGTAGAGACCCAGAGCATTTTATAAGTTTCTGCGCTGATCTCAACGAGCTGAAAGGATCCGGCAATGAATTTATGGGCAAAGATCAAACAGAGAGCTGAAAGGAAACCGCCCATAAAACCTTCGATTGCACCTTCCAGAATATAAGGCATACGGATCAAAAGATTGCCGGCACCCAGGATCTTCATAATATCTATTTGACGGCGTTTTGCGTAAACCGATAATTTTATGGTATTACGAATGAGCAAATTCATAGCAAATACAAGTATGATCAATACGAAGATCCCTGCAATCGCAACTGCTTGAGTTACTTTTTCTAATTTTTCTATTAAGGCATGACGGTAATGGACTTCGTCTATACCCTTGATGTTCTCAACCTGAGTCTTAAAAAGAGCCAGGTATTCGGGATGATTGAATTCACGAAGTAGTCGAACCTCAAATGAGACGGGAAGAGGATTTTCATCCAGAATATCCATGATATTCTCACCGAACTCTTCTTTGAATATCTGTGCTGCCGTTTCTTTTGAAACATATCTAAGCCGCTCAATGGTATTATAAGCTTCAAGTTCATTTTGAATATTCTTTACTTGAGTGTTTGAAGTAAAGGGATCAAGATAAGCCTCAATGACCATATTGCTTTTTAGATCGCGCAGTTGATCGTAAAGGACAAAACTGATCTCAAAAAGTGAGACAAGTATGGTCAATGCGATACAAATTGTAAGTATAGTTGCGACAACCGGCGTGCGTTCACGCCATAAATTTGAAAATGTTTGTTTTAGTACGAAAAAAAACTTCATTCTTGATTCGTCAG
>JAUVKP010000255.1 GCA_030596185.1 Fidelibacterota bacterium
CTTGAATTCCTTTTGTAAAGTCTTAACAAGAAGATCAAGTCGCTTGATTATATTCAATTCTTTTAGAAATTCGTATTTTTTGGAGATCTGAATGTTCAATGAGGAAGCGATCAGATCTGATAGTTTTGAGGGGTCTTCAATTGCAAAGATCACATCCTGTATTTCCTCGGGAAAAATAGGGGAGATGGATATAATTCGCTGAAAAAGATCTAAAATAGTTCTAATATAAGCTTCAGATTTAAGCTTAGGAGCGGAAACTTCCTTAAGTTGCTTTACGATTGCAATACGGTAATCCAATTGAGTTTCCATTTCACGATCTATCGTGATGCGGTGAAGTCCGCGCAGTAAAACGCGTGAAGAACCATCACCTGTCTGAATAATTTTAAGAATAGAACAAGCAACACCGATCTCAAAGATCTTATTATCATCTTCAGTTTCATCATTAAGAATACGAGTGAAAACAGCAATAGTTTTATCGGTTTTTAAGGCATCATTGATCAACTGATGCAAATTTTCTTCCCGTATCATGATAGGGAAAATTATATGCGGTAGCGGAATAATGCCTTCTACCGGTAAAATGCGCATGGTTGGCGGCATAATATCCATTTTATCTAAGTCTTTTTTCATACTAAATAGGGCTCCAAAATATCGTTCAATTTAAAGATTCAGGAGACAAGAAACAAGAAGCAAGATATAAGATTTAGATCAAGATTGAGATTGAGAGATCCTGTTAAAGACGCCGCTTTGTATTATTTAATTAAAGAAAAATCCAAACTCCGTAGGAGTGGCACTTTTAGGGTATTTTGCCGAGAATAATATGTGGGTCTATCTGAAGTTTTGAGAATGCAAACCATTTTTTACCCAAATCTTTGAGTGATGCACCAATATGGTATACATCTTTTTTATCAATGATCATAAAGCGGTCATGTGATTGGTTGAAATGAACGAATGTCAAGGGAGGGTATTGCTCGTTAAATCTTTTTATATCCAATTTGAATTGTGAAGAGATCAAAGATGTATAAAGTGTAAGGTCGACACCTTTCTTTTTCTTAGAAAGTAGTATTAAAACATTCTCATCGATATAATTATCGATCAGTTCGATCGAATGTTCTGCTGAACGTATTAATTTTGAGATAAATGCATGCGCATCAAAAACCTGGCCATCGAAAAATATACCTTGTTGCTTGTTAAAATCTTTTTTGTCCAAAGCTTTCAATATCGTATTGACTTTATTTTCGGTTTGGATTTGCTTTAATTCCAATTCACCCAATTTGTTAAGGAAATGCGCATTTTTTAATATGAATTTCCTCATGTTGACGAAGGTTTTCATAATATAAAGGCTTGTTTCAATGGCCGCATCGCTTTTTATAACGGCGGAAAGCATAGCAACCCCTTGCTCTGTAAAAGCATAAGGTAAAACGCTTGAGTGTTTCAACTTGTCTAAGCGGTCGCAATTTGCGACCAGTTCATATTTCTCTTTCTCGTTTAGTCGAAAGCAAAATTCATCGGGAAAACGATGACGGTTTCTCTTAACCTGTTCATTCAACCTTTTTGTTGCAATTTGAAAGCATTGCGCAATATCATGATCGATCATAACCTGTTTCCCGTGCAGAGATATGATCATATTCTGAATCGTGTTTCTATTATCTAGACCTATCGGTAAATGCACAGGATCATTCATTTGTATTACCTCAAATTGTTTTATTGATGTACTTTGAGAGATACATTTCGCCATTCAAACAGTCTAAATATAAGACATATTTTTGCTATTCATGATACCGGCTTGAAATCTATGACATACATCACGTATTAAGGAGATCAAGGTCAAGCTTGCTCTCCGAATCTCCTGTGTTCAGGAGCGGAGGAGAGGAGCCAAATCTTTGCCGTATTTGATTTGAATGAAAATCCAAATCCCGTAGGGGAGCTATATTTTCTTTTGTGTTGTTTATTACAAAGCTTTCGTCCTTCCGGGACTTCTTTTATTCAACCGCGCCAACCTACTCCGTCAGCTGACGGATTCGACTGACACGCTGTGTTCTTTATAAAATGAGCTATAGATTCTATGCTATTCGACCTCCACGGGGGTCAATGCTAGGCATGAAGAGATTATAATGAATTGATTATTTTATCTGTGTAATCTACGCCTGCCGGGCGTAACTCGCAGAGTGAAGACTGGAAATCTGTGGATAGTATTTTCGAGTCACGTCTTAAAGAATTTCTCCGCCAATTCCCTGATCTCATCTATATCTTTCGATCGATTGATCTCAAAGCGCATATGGGCGGCACCGTCCATGCCTCGAATATAAGCTGAAGCATGTGGCTTGAATAAATTGCCGGCATACATTAAGGAGTAGTTTTCTTTTTGTAGATCTAAATGTTTAAAAAAACTTCGGGATATTTGATCTTGATCTCCTTCAAGTGGAAGCTCACTTTTAGTGAGATAGTCAATTACATCTCTAAACAACCATGGTTTCCCCATAGTTGCACGACCGATCATGATCCCATCGCATCCGGTTTCCTCAATCATGCGTTCAGCATCTTGGGGAGTATGAATATCGCCATTACCGATAAGGGGTATTTTAGTAGCTTTTTTTACATCTCCAATGATAGACCAATCAGCTTCACCCGTATAACGTTGTTTTGTAGTACGAGGATGGACCGTAATTAACGATATACCTTGAGCTTCCAAGCGTTTGGCAGCTTCAACCGCTACGATCCCACCTTTATCCCAACCTGA
>JAUVKP010000097.1 GCA_030596185.1 Fidelibacterota bacterium
GATATGCATGAGATCAAAGCATCCATGCTTATTCATCCCTTAAGAATTGCTGTCACGGGTTTTGGTGTAAGTCCGGATATCTTTAAAATATGTGAAATACTGGGACCTGAAACGGTTATTAGAAGATTGAATGTATTAAAGATCTTTTTGGTAGATTAAAACTCTAAGCCAAATATTCCATCCATCATCCGAAATCTGAAATTTTAGACAAGGCAATGTCTTGTCTCTACAATTAATATGCTCACGTTTTACGTCTCACGCCTGCCCTCTGTAGCCTTGGCGTAGGAGGGTCTTACGTTTTACCTGTTACTCCAAATGTGACCCAGCTCACACCTCAAATTTTCTTAATGACAAACCCTCTGAATTTGCATAATATTATGCAACGAGGAGGACGATATGAAAAAGAAATACTTTCTTTTATGCCTGATGTTTTATGTCGGGTTTGCTATGGCAGTACCGCATGCATGGATCAACGAGATCCATTATGACAACGATGGTGCGGATGTTAATGAGTTCGTTGAAGTTGTGGTCGAATCACCGGAGGGCTGGTATCTTGGTGACCTTGCACTCTACATGTACAATGGGTATGACGGGCGACCTTATTGTCTTGACACAATCGACGAATTTGAGTTGGGTCAGCGGATAGGTCCATTCCAATTCTATGTTTGGTATCACAGGGGCATCCAAAATGATATGGAAGGTATGATCCTGGTGTTCAAAGATACACTTTGCGACATTCTTGCCTATGAGGGTAGTTTTATAGGTGCAACCGCCCCAGCCCTTGGAAAAGAATTCCCTGATGTTGGTGTCTATGAAACAGGTTATGATAGCGATTCATATTCAATTTATCTTTCGGGTATGCCCGGAAATGAATGGTTATACGGTTATGCCACACCGGGTGAAATGAATTTAGATCAAGAAATGTCGGAAATAGGAACACCCGTGATCTTAAGCAAATTCTATGCCAAATTGCTGGATGTTAGAATTTTATTGCGTTGGCAAAGTGAATCCGAGAGTGAGAACAGTCATTATCAGCTTTATCGCAATGGATCGTTTATCGCTTCTATCGAAGGACAAGGGACAACTTCTTTGCCGAACACCTACTCATTCATGGATGAATTTGTGTCTCCCGGGATCAATTATGAATATATTCTTTCAAATATAGATTATTCGGGTGAGGAATCATTCCTGGATACGCTTATTAACATTAAAATTAAACCAAGTAATCGATTAAAACCATTCTGCCTTGGATTACCCTACCCCAACCCATTTAACCCTGTTTGCGATGTTAATCTTAGTGTATTCAAAGCTTCTGAGATCAAAATGGAATTACGTGACCTTTCCGGAAGGAAAATAATGAATATTTTTGAAGCTTATATGTCGGAAGGAGAACACTCGATCAATATCAATTTGGATAAATATCCATCCGGGAAGTATTTTGTTTATTGCTCATGCGCTGACCAGCTTGAAATATTGGAAATAGTAATGGTAAAATAAGCATATAACACTAAGGCCCCAAAATTGAAATATATCTGGTTCAATATTATATCAGGAACAAGCACTTGTTGGGCGTAGACTGATATCTGTTCTCTTCATGGTTGTAAATATTACTGATTACCGTTTACAACTTAGATCTCACGATTTTTGTCTCTTGGTTTTTGTTTCTTGGTTCTTGTCTTTTCACTTTTTACTTTTGCCTTATTTACCTATATTTCGTTCTATGAAAAAACGATTTTATATTGAGACATACGGTTGCCAAATGAATGAATACGATTCTGAGATCCTAACCGGGATATTACAATCGCATGACTACATTTTGTGCAATTCTGCTGAAGAAGCTGATGTTATTCTTCTAAATACATGCTCTGTGCGCGATAATGCGGAACTTAAGATACATTCGCGCTTGGGTGAACTGAAACATTTGAAAGATAATAATCCCGATCTCAAACTTGGTGTTGTTGGTTGTATGGCGCAAAATCTAAAAAAAGAGCTAATAGATACAAAGCCTTATGTCAATATGATACTTGGGCCTGATTCTTATCGCGATATTCTTAAACATCTCGGTGCAGAAGAAACCCATATAATCGACACCAAACTTTCTAAGTTTGAAGTGTATGACGGTCTTTTCCCTGCTCGTAAGGAAGGTGTCAATGCTTGGATATCCATTATGCGCGGATGCGATAAGTTTTGCTCATATTGCATTGTACCCTATACTCGAGGACGGGAACGAAGTCGTAGTATTGAAAGCATCGTGGATGAAGCAAAGCGCAGCATTGATCAGGGTTTTGTCGAAATAACACTTCTGGGACAAAATGTAAATTCCTTTGATCATGAAGGTGATAAATTCCCGGCATTACTCAAAGCTTTAACGAAAGTTGACGGTTTAAAACGATTAAGATATACTTCTCCCCATCCTCAGGATGTCGATGAAGAATTAATGCGTATGCATGCCGAATATAAACCTTTGATCGCAAATCATATTCATTTACCGCTTCAAGCCGGTTCGGATGCCGTCCTTAAAGCCATGAACCGGACATATTCTCAGGAACATTATCTTCAACTGGTCGATATGATACGTAAGTATGTGCCTGATATCGGAATTACAACGGATATTATCGTGGGGTTTCCGGAAGAAACTGATGCAGATTTTCGCGAGACATTAAAAGTCATGGAATATGTAAAATATGATAATGCCTACACCTTTAAATACTCACCGCGCCCATATACAAAAGCGTTTAAAATGGGAGATACTGTCTCGGAACTTGATAAATCAGCACGCCTGACAGAATTGATCGTAATGCAAAAAGCACATACATTAGAACGCTTGCGCCAGATGATCGGTAAAGATGTTGAAATACTTGTCGAAGCTCGCAGTAAAAAAAGTTCTGAAGAAATGCGCGGACGAACAGCATGTAATAAGATCGTGGTCTTTCCAAAAGGAAATTATAAACCTAAAGACCTGATCACGCGTAGGATAACAGACGCACAAGGGGTAACCTTGTTTTCAAGACCAAATAATTAAGGAAAAATGGTAAAAAGATACCAAAAAAAGTACGATCAGGCATTTCGCCGCATGGCTACTCAGCAATTCCAATCTACACGGGATTTTACCCTGTCCGAATCTGATATTGTAAGCGACGGTGTTTTTAACCATAAAAAAAATCTATTTCTTGGAGTCTATTCAACTTCTATTATTGAAGGTATGTTTGAACGATATGGTGTTAAGAAGTATTTTGAGAATAAGGGTATCCCCAATGTAAGTTGGCATATAAATATGAATGACCCTTATGTGCATCGTTTTATATTGCTCTCTGAGCGAGATGGAATCAAGCATAAACTTATTGAGCTGGTCCTTCAGCGAAAAAATCTTAAACTACCTCTGGATAAAAGTCATTTTGTTAATTTGGAATTTTTGCATGTTGAATGGCTCATGATGCAAAATCCTTACAAACCATTCAACCGAAATAAGCCGCCCTTACCCGGACAAAAAGCGCCCGGACTAGGGATAGGCATGCACATGTTGCAAATACTTTTTCATCTTGCTAAAAAAGCTAATACTCATGGTTTGATCAACTCTCCCAATTATCTGCACACAGCTATATTTTTCTCACGGGCTTTTCACTTTCTCGATCCGAAAGTGGAGGCTTTTATGCAAGTCATCAAATATCAAAAATTACCTCATTATAGTCACTATACTTTGAGTTGGGCTGATGAATACGCAGCTATACAGCATGTACGTAATCATCGTGCCTTTAATTGGCGCCCTTCAACAATGATCGCACCCATTTCGTCCGAAGCCAAACGTTATTTTTATTCACGTGATTATCGCAAGAAAGTTAGAAAGACCAGGCAAAAATTGAAGATCACGATCAATATGCGTAAACTTGAAAAGAAGCTGAAAGAACATGGACAGATTCACTAGAACATGTATTTTCCTAAATGGGACTCCTCCGTCAAAAAAACTGATCAAACATTTTACTACTTCTGACGATCTACTCATTTCTGCAGATGGTGCCTACGATTACCTAAAAAAATATCAGATCGAACCTGCTGTTTTAATCGGTGATATGGACTCTATCTCCATTATCCCGGAAAATAAAGATATCAAGATCATCTATTCTCGTGATGCGGAGTTTAATGATCTTGAAAAATCCCTTAATTACTGTCTGGGACAGGATCTTCGGAATATTCGAATCTTTGGTGCTGATGGAAAAAGAATAGATCATGCAATTATCAATTTTGCTACACTTTCTTCTTATTCTGATCTTTTGAATATCGAGATCATCACGAATGAAGAATATTTACGATTTCTTAGACCCGGTGAATATGGTTTTAGCGGTAAAAGAGGTCAGCGTTTCTCACTGCTGGCTGTCCATTCTGCCGATGAGTTAACTATAAAAAACGCAAAATTTCCTTTAGAGAATGACACCCTGCATAAGGGATCAAGGGGCATAAGCAACGCTTTTCGTTCTAAAGAGCTGGTAATAAGCTTTCAAACCGGCTCCATTCTCTTTATGTCCGAATTAAAAATATGAAAATAGAATTACATCCTCTCGATATCATCATTATTGGAATTTATTTCATTGCCTTATTCCTGATCGGTTTCTTAAGAAAGAAAAAACAGACGAAAAATGAGGATTTTCTCCTATCGGGTCGTCGCTTGACACTTCCTTTATTTGTTATGACTTTAGTATCAACCTGGTATGGTGGAATTTTAGGCGTGGGTGAGTTTACCTATCAATATGGTTTGTCAAATTGGTTTGTGATGGGCTTCCCTTATTATATTTTCGCTTTGGTCTATGCTTTCTTTATTGCAGAAAAGATCAGAAAAACCCAGGCAGTCAGTATCCCAGAGCTTATTTCTCAAGGTTATGGTAAAACACCTTCATTTATCAGCGGATTCTTTGTGTTTTTAATGACATCTCCGGCACCATACCTATTGATTGCCGGGATCATCATCTCTATGATAACAGGGCTTTCTTCAGTTCTATCTGCTTTGATCATATTTATTATATCAGCCATTTATCTTTATAAAAAGGGATTTAATAGTGTTGTGCAGTCTGATATTCTGCAATTTTTACTCATGTTCGCCGGTTTCATCACCTTAGTTTTCTTTCTACTAAAACAATATCCAATAGCGGAATATTTCCAACCCCTATATCTTCCGCATGATCACTTGACACTTACGGGTGGATTACCTGCAATGTATATAATTTCTTGGTTCTTTATAGCATTATGGACATTGGTTGACCCGGGTTTTCAT
>JAUVKP010000192.1 GCA_030596185.1 Fidelibacterota bacterium
TCCTTATACGGTTTTCTTATCAACACTTCATATGTTTGACAGAGTTGTTCGAACACAATTCTTTCATGATGTGTCGGATAAAGAGATCGAAGATCTTGTCATGTATATGTCACGTGAGACGCTGCAAAAATATCTGGATGACCGTCATTTGATACCGGAAGGCAATCTGATCGAAGTTCCCTATAAAGATCTATCTGAAAAACCATTCGAAACAGTTAAACGTATCTACGATGAATTGAGCCTACCGGAATTCAAGCAAGTTGAACCGGCAATAAAAAAACATCTCGAAGAAGTTAAAGGATACAAAAAGAACGTCTTCAAAGAATTATCATCCGAACAAAAAACACGGGTTCGTAAAGAACTTGATTTCTATTTTAAAGAATTTGGATACGAATAATTCGTAAGACGTGAGACGTAAGACGTAAGATGTAGGGAACAGGCACGTGTCGGGCGTAGCTCGAAGAGCGTAGACTGATGCTTGTTCCTTTTTTAATCAAACAATAATTGTCAATTGTCCTTTGTCAATTGTCAACTGTATATAACCGTTCCCACATCGTCACCCATGGCTAAATGCGCCTTCTCAAGAGATGTGATCACAGCACGGCGACCGGGAGCCGATTCCACAAAGCGCAGAGCTGCTTCGACCTTTGGTAACATAGAGCCTTCGGCAAAGTGTCCGGCTTTAATGTATTTTCGTGCCTGTTTGGCAGATATCTCTTTGAGTTCTTTTTGTTTTTTTGTTCCAAAATGCAGGTAAACATGGTCGACTGCTGTCAAAATAAATAAATAATGTGCTTCAACAATGTCGGCTAGCATGGCGGCTGTAAAATCTTTATCGATCACTGCAGAAACACCATGATAATTATTGTTTTCATCCTTTATTACAGGTATGCCACCACCACCACATGTAATGACAATAAACTTATGATCGAGAAGGTTTAAAATTGATTTTTGCTCAACAATATATATCGGTTTTGGAGAAGCAACGACGCGTCGCCACCCTCGTCCTGCATCCTCTTTAAATATTTGTTCGGGCTTTTCACGCATCATCGTGAGTGCTTCTTTTTGGGTGTAGAAATCACCGATAGGTTTTGAGGGGTTTTTGAAGGATGGATCTTTTGGGTCCACTTCAACCTGGGAAACAAGTGTGGAAACGTTCCAGGGCATGCCCAAGTGCCTAAGTTCTTTCATAATACCCTGTTGAAGGTGGTATCCAATATATCCTTGACTCATCGCTGTACATTCCTGAAGATCTATTGCTGCGATCTTATCACTGTTCGCAGCGCCGTATTCAAATGATTTATAGATCATTCCGACTTGAGGCCCATTACCATGTGTTAGAATAATTTTATGTCCCTGGGTGATCAGGTCCACCAAAGAGGGGACAGCTATAGCAATATTTTCCTGTTGTTCAGCGGGTGTTTTTCCCAGTGCGTTACCACCCAATGCGATTGTAATGACTTTCATGTTCTGACCTTTCCTGAAAACAAAAATGACAATGGCATCCAATTCAACTGCGAAGCAACATGAATAGGAGACAATTGTCGATCCTTTTGTGCACTCTATTGTTAATTACGTATAATCAATGGCATAATCTAAGAACGTCATTTCAAAATTCCTAATGAGAAGTGATAAGTGAAAAGACAAAGTATTTATTAATTTGCTGAATTTTGTTCGCAAATTTTGGGAGAATCACACAGCGTATTTTGTCGTTTTCTGTGAAAATAAAGACATTGCTAGTTAGGCTGCTTTATTATATATTTGTTTGTCTTCGGGGAAGGGAGAATATCCCTACCGGCGGTGAAAGCCCGCGAGTCTGTCAATAGACGGATTGAGACTGTGAAATTCAGTCGCCGACGGTTATAGTCCGGATGAGAGAAGATAATAACATGCTTACACTTATTTTCCCCGAATTCATGGGGAATTTTTTATGGACAAGAAAATCATCGGATCTGAAGAGAAGTTGATGCTTGAAGCGATTCGCCTTGCTGGATCGGTCAATCGCCGAGTTTGCCCTAATCCACGTACGGGCGCTTTGGTTCTTCGCAACGGGGAGATCATCGGCCGGGGCCGTCATGAAGTGTATGGTGGTCCGCATGCGGAGGTAAATGCCATCCGGGATGCGGGCGAAAATCTTAACGGGTGTGAGATGGTCGTGACACTTGAACCCTGCTGTCATACAGGTAAAACACCGCCCTGCACAGATCTGATCATTGCATCCGGGATCAAGAAGGTCATTATCGGCATGGAAGATCCCAACCCTCGGGTTGCGGGCAAGGGTATTCGTCAACTGCAAGCAACCGGGATTGAGGTTGTCAGCAATGTTTTGGCAGATGAATGTGCAGCATTGAATCAGCCTTTTATTAAAATGATGACAGAAAATTTTCCCTATATCATTGTGAAATCTGCGATCACCTTGGATGGGTATATAGCGGATGAACAGGGGCACTCCAAATGGATCAGCTCTCCGGAATCCAGAATAACCGTTCATAAAATGCGTGCGAATGCAGATGCCGTTCTAGTTGGAGTAGGGACGGTTCTTGCCGATGATCCCGAACTAACTGTCCGGGATGTCGAGGGTGAACATCCCTTGAGAGTGATTTACGATCCCGAAGGCATATTACCGGATCGATTAAAAATGATCCATAGTGCAAAAGAAGTTCCAACCACCATCATTACCGGTCCGCAAAGTACGCCTGTGTGGAAATATAATATGAGACAACAAGATGTTGAGCTTATTGAAACGGATAAATTTGGGAACCAGGGACTAGAGGATGGTTTGCGGCAATTGGGACAGCAAGGAGTGCAATCCATATTGGTCGAGGGCGGTGGCAGGTTACAGAGTATGCTGGCAGAGCTGGGATGCATAGATCGTCTTGAGATATTCATAGCAGCCAAATTGATCGGGAAAGGAATTCGTATGATGGAGATCCCAGAAAGACCGATGGAAGAAGCCTTGGATTTCATTGAAAGTAAATGGCGCAAAAGTGGTCCGGATGCTCATTTTACGGGAATTATCAATAAATACAATGTAGGGGATGGTCGTGACCGTCCCGAGAGGAAATAATCATGTTCACTGGCATTATTGAAACAATAGGAAGCATTAAATTGATCAAGTCCGGTAGCAGCGGTTTACGATTGAGCATTATATCAGAAAAACTGGACGGGGAAATCGAAGTAGACGATTCCGTCGCTATCAACGGAGTCTGCCTGACTGTGGTGGAGTTACTGCCCAAAGGTTTTACTGTGGATGTGGTCAGTGAGACCGTATCACGAAGCACCGTGGGGCAATGGAAAACAGGTACAAAAGTTAACTTGGAGCGCGGCTTGCCTGCTTATGGACGCTTTGATGGTCATATTGTGCAGGGACACATAGACGGTCTGGCTGAGTTAATGCACGTAAAAAAAA
>JAUVKP010000121.1 GCA_030596185.1 Fidelibacterota bacterium
CTTTAAAAGGGAACCTTTTCCATTGTATTTTATTTGAATAACACATAGTTTTTATACGATGCAAAGAATAAAGAAAACATATATAATCATCTCAATCATTCTACTTGTCTTATCGAGTGGGCTTATGGCTCAACGAATGGATAAAAAATGGAAGATCGGCCCGGAATATAAGATCGACTATGTCGTCAAGCCTTCTACGGAGTTAGGAAAAGGGGAGTTGGGTATCATGCTGAGCGTGCCCTATGACGAGATTCATTTTGTGAAGCAAAATTCACAGTTCAAAGGACGCTTTGATATATCTATCATGATATTTGAGGGCAAAGAGAAGCGGGTAAGTGAAAGTTGGATAGAAAAACTGACGGTCGATGAGTTTAAATTGACAAATTCTCGAAAAAAAATAATAGAAATGCAGAAAAATTATGTTCTTGAACCGGGTAAATATAGACTTGAAGTACTTATTACGGATCTAAAGACTCAGAACCGCCGTAAACAGGTAAAAGAGATCGATATGGGCAAGCTGAGCAAGGGCCCCTGGATGATGGGTGATTTGTATTTTATGAAAGATTCTTCTGCCGTGAAAGGGTTGGATGATATGCCTGAGGCTATTTATGTGGGCTTCTCAGCGTCAGGTGTTAAGGGGAAATATCCTTTCTCCTATATCCTTCAATCTCGTGATAAGACATTTAAACAAGGAAAATTCGAGATAGAGCTGGTAGAAGAAAGACATGAATATATCTTTCCGGTTCGCACCGCGGACTTGAACTATAATCAATATTTTCTAACCTTGATGACAGTGATCGACAGCATAGAATATAAACGCAGTATACCGCTTAGAGTCCAATGGAGTGGGACAAGCTCACTTATTCCAAATCTTGAAGAAGCCATAGAGCAAATGCGTTATCTCTCTCATACGGGATATTTTCCCTCGCGAACTTATAAAAAAATGATGAATGCCGAAGGGAAAGAACAGAAAGATTTCTTCACCGAAACCTGGAAAAATATAGATCCGACACCTCATACTGAGAACAATGAATTGATGAACGAATATTATTACCGTGTTCATGTGGCAAATCATCGTTTTTCGGGACACCGGGAAGGCTGGCGTTCAGATCGAGGAATGATCTATGTTATCTATGGTGATCCGGATGCTGTAGAAGAACATCACATGGAGATAAACACAAAACCTTATATGATATGGTACTATTATTCCGTTAACCGGAGTTTTATCTTTATTGACAACACCGGTTTTGGAGATTACCAATTATCCGAACCTTTAAGTGAGTATTAATGGACAGATTTAGAAAGAAAATTGATAAGATCGATGAACAATTAGTCAAATTATTAGATGAACGCATGGGGCTGGCTTTCGAATTAGGGAAATTAAAGAAATCCGATGGTCGTGATGTTTTTGATGCCAATCGTGAAGAGGAAGTTTTCAATAAACTTCAAGATTTGCCCAAACAGACCATTCGGGACAATGAAATAAAAGAACTATATGAACAGATCATTCGAATATCCCGTTTGCATGGCGAGCGGGGAATGAGCTGATCTGACTGATGTTCAATATTGATCTGACAGCTTCAAAGATCGTATGGGTGCTTGTCGTTCTACTTGCTTTCTATACTATCTATTGGCTTATCCGAAGCCTAAAAGATCCCTACTATCCTTCTGTAATAAGAATTATTCTTGCTATTCTGCGCACAGCTGCGATCGTGATATTTATTATTATTTTTCTCGATATTAAAATTACTCATATTCGCGATCGTCAAGTTGAGCCCGAGATCGCATTTTTATGGGATTTGTCTCAAAGCATGAACTCGCAAGAAAGTGAAGATTATAAAGTATCAGATATTCTGCGTAAAGCATCATATCGTGCCATCGATCGTCAAACATCTATTTCTCATATTACCGATATGCAAGATCCCAGGATCGTTACAGAAACTCAATTGAAAGCACTATCTCTAAATGAAGCGATATCCGATAATGGGATATTACTGAGATTTGCCGAACAACAAGCTCGATTCAGCGAATTGATACTTATTTCCGATGGTCGATCCTATATTGGAGAAGATTTGAAGTCTATTCGGCTGTCAGATAAACTTGTATTACATACAGTTGGAGTAGGGTGTGCTCCGGAGGTAGAATTGTTGGAGTTAAGATCGGTTAATTTTCCCGATCATGTTTTACAGGGAGATTCTATCTCTATAAGTTGGGCTTTGGAAAATCCCTCTGAGGAAAGCATTAAGACGAAATTGATCATTAAAAAAAATGATGAAGATGTTTTTAAGCAAGAAGTTGCTATTCCTGCGCAACAAATGATGGTCTATAGGCATACTTTTGCTTCGCTACCTCAAGGATCATCTACATGGAAATGGTTTCTTGAAGAAAATAATGAACAAATTAAAATTGGTTCCAAAAACTTATTTGTACATCCTTCGGCCATTCGTGTTGTGATCCATGCCGATCCACCGGATCAGGATATTGCGATGATCTCGACAATATTATCAAATATTAAGCGCATAGATACCTTTAAAAACAAAGACTGGAGGATTGCGTTTCCGGGTGAAAAACCGGACCTTTTGATCCAAACATGGCATCCTGATACTGAAGTAAAAATATATCAGGATATTCCTTCTATACTTTTCTATCGGGACTTAAAAGACAGCTACATTACGACCGGTGAACTTTTAACTGGTGGATTGCAGCCATATTTATACTTTGCCCCCGACCCTGTTACAAATGCTCGATATTGGAAAATTTTGCCGCCTATTCAGATAGCAAATTATAAGGGCGAGGGATCTGTTGTCTTGAAAACAGGTATGGGAAGACCGGTTATTCTTGATAATACTCAAGAGCAGAATCTGATTATTGCGGCTTCGGGGCTTTGGCGTTGGAATCTTGCCGGTTTTGAAAAGAACTGGGATGGCATTTACACACATTTGATCAAGGGAATGGTGAATGATCAAATACGACGAAGCGGGAAAAACTATATTGCTCTTGATGAAAAGATCTACTCCGGAATTGCTTATAAACCCTTTAATCTCAGAGTAGAGCAATATAATCTTGAGTTACTCGATCGAAATGAGATAAGCTTGTACCTAAGCTTGATGGATAGCAGTTATGAAGAAATGCACCGCAAAGAATTGGATGCTCTGATAGATAATATTACGTCATTTACCCTCAAAGAAGCCGGGGAGTATTATGTCAAAGCGGAAATATTTACCCACGGAATGCTTCTGGAAAGTGATACGGCAAAGATCCTGATCGAAGAAAACGACATGGAAAATTTTCTGACAGGCTGTGATGTTGAAACCTTAAAACAGCTGGCTGAACGCCATGGTGGAACTTATGTGCATATCAGTGATCTTGACAGTCTTCAACAGAATATTTCCACCGATAAAAAATGGGAGCAAGTATCACACATCTTTATTGCACGAAGATCATATATACTCTATGCCCTGATGTTTTTAATGCTTTGCGCTGATTGGATATTGAGGAAGCGGAATGGGGGAATGTAATTAATTGACAATTGATAAAGGACAATTCTACGCTAAAGCTACGAATTGCAGGCAATTGACAATTTCGTGAGACCCTCCTACGCTAAAGCTACGAAGGGCTGGCGTAAATCGTGAAACGTAAGACGTGAACCCCGAGCTTGTCGCCTGCCCACCAAATCCGTCAGCTGACGGAGAAGGCTAGAGGGGTTGAACAATATTGAATCATGAACACCCTCCTTCGCCAAGGCTTCAGTCTTCACCCCGACCATTCGGGGTTACGCCCGACAAGTCGGAGGCCAAGCCGAACATAAGAGCAATCGAAGTTAATATTTACTTCGTATTTCTAAAATCGTTAATCCTTGTTCGTTATTCAGGCAGTCCCGTAGGGACGAAAGCTTTGTAGATATGTGGTTACATAAAATAATGAGCTCCATAGGAGCGGAACACATACAATTGACCTCGCTTCGCCAAGGCTACCAGCCTTCGCTAAAGTACAGCCTTCGTAGTCGAAGCTACTTTGGCGTAGTAGGCCTTCGGCATGGCACGGCGCAGGGCAGGCAATTGACAATTTCGTAAGACCCTCCTACGCTAAAGCTACGAAGGGCTGGCGTAAATCGTGAAACGTAAGACGTAGTAGAAAGGAGGAAACTGTCATCCTGAGCGTATCCGTCCGCAGGCGGAGAAGTCGAAGGATCTATTCATGTCACAAGAACTCAATAAAATAATAATCAAATTATAGAACTCAAAAACATTGAAAAACCTTTTCAATTGTTTAAATTCAAGTGCAGAGATATTCAAGTTAAAGAGATTATTAAATAATTTTTTAAATTGAGGCTAAAATGACAGCTAAAAACAAAACCACCATCGAAATGACCCTCCTCATGACACCCGATAAGGTCAACTTTTCAGGAAAAGTACATGGTGGAGAAATATTAAAATTATTGGATAGTGTTGCATACTCTTGTGCTGCACGATATTCCGGTCATTATGTTGTTACGCTTACAGTGGATCATGTCCTATTCAAAGAACCCATTAATGTAGGTGATCTTGTCACATTTTATGCCTCGGTCAA
>JAUVKP010000234.1 GCA_030596185.1 Fidelibacterota bacterium
TTCATACCAGCTTCTCTTCACGAAACGAAAAATTGGGAAATCATTTTTTACGCCAGAGATCCTCAGTGTGGGGATCTAAGGCGTAAGCGTATCCGTGTAGGTGGGATCAAAAATAAAGGGGATCGAAGGATATGGGCAAAGCAAATGATTTACAGCATTAATAAGAAGCTTAATGATGGGTGGAACCCCTTCATTGAAGCTGAATCATCACGCCAATATTATAAGATCGAGGACGTAATCACGGCTTTTTTACGGGATAAAAGAGGATTGCGCAAGGATACATTAAGAACATATCAGTCGGAGATAGATTTTTTAATGAAGTTTATCAGAGAAAATTATCAGCCAGATATGTATGTGGTATCGTTTGATAAGAGTAAAGCGATACAGTATATGGAACATTGTTGGGATAGCAGGAAGATCGGTGCAGTCCGTTATAACAATATCCTGGCCGTTTGCCGGGTGATCTTTAACTGGATGATCGAGAAGCAATATATAAAAGATAATCCCTTTGCGATATTAAAAAAGAAAAAGACAGGATCCAAGACCAGGGTAATGGATATTGATCCGGCAGATCGGAAAAAGATCAAGGAATATCTGAATAAGAAAAACCGTCCTTACTATGGCATTATGATGTTTGCCTTTCACAGCTTGCTACGCCCAAAGGAAATATCATATATTAAGATTGGCGATATTGACCTGAAGAAACAAGTGGTAATAGTCCGGGGATCTGTAGCAAAAAATCATCATACCCGGTATGCACCGATTCCGGATGTTATGATTAATCTTATCAAGGAATTAATCAAGGAAGTTTACGTTCCGAGGAAAAACTGGTACTTATTTTCTGATAGCGGATTCCGACCGGGTCCCAAACGAAGGGACTCTAGGGAGATTGCCCGGTATTGGTCTGATTTACGATCAACTTTGAGATTAAAAAAGGAGATTCAATTCTATTCTCTCAGGGACTCTGGCATCATACAAATGATCAGGGATGGGAGGTCACCCAAGCAGGTTATGGAAGCAGCTGATCATTCTTCAATCGAGATCACGAATAAATATGTTAAGGTGGCCAGGAAAGAATCCGACAGGGATATTATTAATAAGAGTAGTGCTTTTTGATTACTGTTCCTCTATAAAAATCATTTCCATATAGGGGTTTAATCATCATCCATCAACAGTATGTCTTCAAAACAATGTTCATCGATAAGGTTTAATGCTTAATGTGTGATCTACTCAAAGATACAAAGATTTATACTAAGTTCATTTCCATGTGTTTTTCTCGATAATAATTAGTTCTTCTCAACCTCATCGTTTTCTTTTTTATCATAGCTCTTTCTTTTAATTTTTCCTCTGCTCTTCCAAAGAATACATCTGCCCGTGTCAGATTATTTAGCGACTCATGGTAGCGATGAGTGTTGTAATAATCTACAAAGTCAGTTAATGCATATTCAAGTTCTTCGGGTGAATAATAGTTGTCGAGCTTTATAACATTTTTCATCGTTCTGTGATACCGTTCGATCTTTCCTTGGGTTTGTGGGTGACATGCTTTCCCGTGGACCTGTTTAATCCCAAGTTTTTCAAGGAATGATTTGATCTCAGCTGAGATTTAACAGGATCCGTTGTCAGAAAGCAATCTTGGAGCAGTGTTCTTAGTCAAACCGGTATTTAACAGAGCTTGCCTAATGGATGGCTTTACATCTTCAGAGGTCATGTTAGCCCGTACCTCCCATGAGATGATATACCGGCTAAAATCATCCAAAACAGTAGACATGTAATACCACCCCAGGGAATGATCTTGAAGTAGGTAAAATCTGTTTGCCACATCTCATTTACGCGCTGCGTTTTATTGATAAATTTATCGGCGGCAGCCAGGACAATATGGGATGGAGCGGTGATCAGCCCCTGCTTTTTCAATATACGGTAAACACTACTTTCGGCTTTTTCTTTCTGTCTCTCCGCCAGGGCTCGAACCTGGGACCCACTGATTAAGAGAGGGTGGGTAATTTCTATGAAATTTTTCCAAACATTGTCATTCAATTGTATATAATCACATTTCTTTTTTTAATTAACATAGATTCTCCATTCTTTATCCATTATTTTCCCGGTTTCTAGCGTTATTTCTTTCAATTATTCTTAACATTAAATGTAATTGTTGTATAAAACATATATCGATAAACTAAGTATTAATTTTGCGCCTTTGAGGAGATTACACTTTAACAGTTAATGAATGTCAGAAAGGCTAATGTTTGTATATTCACAGCCCTCAATTTTTAGCTTTATTTCTTCTATCAGTCTATCCTTATTAGATAAATCGCTTTTCATAAATTCTGTAAGAGAGCTATTCGTATATTCAATTTTCTTTTTCGGCTGACTAACAATGCAATGAATTTAAATCTTCGCTAATGCTTTTGTTTTGTTCCGTGAAATTAAAATGAGCAGGAAAAGAAAATTCTCAGCTGACGAATAAATACAATTTGTTTGGGCGGTTATAGATGAAACTGAAAACGCGAAGGAAAACAAAAAGATAGACTATTACTTTAGGAAGAAAAGATTATTTATAAAGAAATCTCAAGTAGAATAAATTGGAATTTATATATAAATGAAGTAAGTTTGAGTTTAAATTAACAACCCATCGTCTTTGACGGTGGTAATGTTCTGTTGGCTTTGCCTATATTTGTAATATGAGTAAGTACAAGAAGCTGTCTCATGTTATTTATAAGTGTGATTATCACATTGTTTGGGTTCCTAAATATCGGTTTCGTATCATGACTGGACAAGTCAAACATCTGATAGAAGAAGATATTAGGATGTTGTGTGAATGGAAAAGATGTGAACTTCAAGAAATGAGTGTCCAAAGCAATCACATTCATCTTGTATTGTCGATTCCTCCAAAAGTATCTGTTTCTCAGATGATGGGTGTATTGAAAGGTAAGCTTGCAATAAAGCTGTTCAAAAGATACCCA
>JAUVKP010000164.1 GCA_030596185.1 Fidelibacterota bacterium
ACGACAAAGAAAAAACGGCAAAAACAACTGCACATATTCGTAAGATCAGTATTGCTTTGTTCTTCATTAATATAAGACCTCCAATAAATGATCAAATGTTCGATCATGACCACCAGAAAACCTTCAACTTTTCAACTCTCCGACAAAATTACACTCTTGGAACAGGCACGCCTGTTCCCTACATCACGCTCTTTATTTTTTTTTGCAGGTATAATGCATTATACCTCTAATTCTTAACACCTCAACAACTAGACTTTCGATTTTTCCATTCTCCGCTCCCGAAGGATCGGGACTACGGACGGCAGGCGCCTTTTCGCCCAAGCATTATACTATCTTCTTTGTGCCTTATGGTGCTTCGTGCCTTTGTGTGAGGTTTTTTCAACTATTAACTATTTAATTAATTTCCACCGGGTATCTATTTTCGTTGTCGGTCCGAATTCAACAATGTAATCTCTCAATGCTTCACGCATCATGAGTCCGGTATTATTACGGTGTTCTTCACCGATGGTCGTTAATCTGTCGTAACCCGAATTTCCTTCTGCAAGATAATCCGAGACGGCAATTTTATATAAAGTATTTGTATCAAAAGGTTGACCCTGTACTGTCAGGATCTCAGCACGGTTGCGCTCATTTTTACGTTTATCTACGATCACTTCCAAGCCGGAGACCAGCATGCCGCGGGAATTTCCGCTGACCCGGTCTTCAATAAGAGCATCCAATTCGGCACCGCTCATTTTGAAGACGGTAATACGGTTCCCAAAAGGTAAGAAACGGAAAAGACTCTCATAGGTCAAAGGACCTGCTTCGAGATCGGAACGAAGTCCGCCGTAATTTGAAAAAGCGACATCGGCATTTGATGACCATACAACCGCATCACAGAGAAGATTGCCCAAAATAGACTGACCTTCATTCGCGCGGCGCAAAGGAGCCGGAAGAATAGTGATGACCTTGTCAAAACCAACTTCAGCGACAGCCTTTCGAGCTTCGATCATACTGTCGATCTCCGTATCTATCCAGAATTCATCTTCAAGCAGGGTGATGATCGCACTTTGGTCGACCGCAAAATCGTATCCGGCCAATGTTTTGGTTTTTTTGTGAATATAAAAATTAACCTGCCCAATATTAGTGCCATTACCATAATTCTGGAAGATCAAGGTATGATTAATGGGGTCTTCGTAAGGTTTAGGGAAGCCTTTGTGTACATGTCCGGTGAACATGGCATCAATACCCGGTACTGAAACAGCTACTTCCATACCTGGTGCGCCGATCTTGTTTTCATCGGGCCATTCACCGCGTTGGATCGCTTCTTGCAGTAGAGCGGCTTCTTTGTCGCGTTCATAGGGTGTCCATGTATGCGTGGAGAGAATAATGATCTCTGCGCCTTCTTCTTTCATGATCGGGATCCATTTCTTTGTTGTGGCAATTTCCGGCAGGAAAGTGAGTCCTCTTACATGCTCCGGAAAACTCATTGAGGGAGTAGTTGCTGTGGCAATACCCAAAATACCGATCTTGATACCGAACATTTCTTTTATAATATAGGGTTTCAGAAAAGAAGCTATGTCCCCGCTTTCATTCACAATATTAGCACCGAGAAAAGGAAAGTTGGCTTCCTCTGCCCGCTGTTTAAGTTCAACAAGACCCTTGTCAAATTCGTGATTCCCCACGGTAAGCATATCATAATCCACGCTATTCATGAATTCGATCACCGCCTTACCGGCAGTTTTGGAACCGACGGGTGTACCGGAGAAGAAATCACCTTCATCGATAAGCAAAACGCCGAAACCTTCGGCTTCAGCCTGTGCGCGAAGCAGTTTGACATAATGCGCAATAGCCGGAGCACTTCCGATCTTGGGCGGGAATTGCGGATTCATGAAGGTCGCTTCCGTTCTTGGAATACCGCCGTGTACATCATTGGTAAACAGAACCGTAATGCGCTGATATTCATCTGCCGGGAATTTCGCCGCAAAGACGATACCCAACAGAAGGGTGATTATGAGGATGCCTTTTATTTTATTAAACATAAATTGCCTTTATCGTTTTATATTGATCGTTTATAATGAATCTTTATTTAATTGATCTTTTAGTTTAAATCCAAGTTTTGTTAATCTATATTTTTGGTTGGGATTTTTGGGAGTATCGGGAATTGTCATTTCAATAATTTTTAATTCCAAAGCAGGTAGTATATAATTAATCCGAAAGTAATCATCATGTTTAAGTCCCAAAAGATTTTGTATTTCAGACCTTTTCATCTCAGAACGCATAATTTTAATGATCTTTTTAACTTCCCCACTAACTTCCCCACCAACTTCCCCACTAACTTCCGCGGTAGAGAATGAAAGATTTTGTGTTTTAATTATCTTTCCTTGTTCCGTAAGCCTGTATTTTTGATTTGGGCTGTTGGGTTTATCCGGAATGGTCATTTCGATAAAACCCAGTTCTAATGCGGGGTTTATATAGTTTATTCTGAAAAAATCTTCATGTTTAAGATCCAATAATGCTTGAATTTCTGATCGTTTCATTTCAGAGTTCAGCACCATAAGCAACTTTTTAACTTCCCCACTAACTTCCCCGGTAACTTCCGCGGTAGATACCGCCGGCCTGTATAAAATAACTTTAAAACCGTCATCCTGTATGAATTCCGGTTCCATTAATTTTGAAGCTTTTGCTAAATTGACCATATCCGATGTGCCTGTGCCCATGCGTTCGATATAACCTGCCAGGTACATCGGTTCGGCTAAAAGTTGATTGGCGGGAATTGAGGGGTGCAAACCCTTTAACTTCTCAGTTGTCCAGCCTGTAGGCAATGTCCCCGGATTCAGGATCTCAATCCTGTCCCTGAATATCATGATCTGAACACTTGCATTGCTCGTATAATCCCGATGGGCAATCGCATTTACAATTGCTTCAGTGATTATTTCCCGGGGAATCTCATATGAACCGGGTATGCTTGTTCTTTCGGCACGTGTCCCAATTTGATAATCTAATTTTGACAATACAAAATCAACGGATTGATCAACCAATTCAAAAATATTGCCTTTGAACACTTTATAAGATGGAATAGGTTTTTCAACAATATTTCCGTGAAATCTTGCGCACCGGACTTCTGAATTGATAAAGAATTTTTGAGGATCTTTAGCAAAAAGCAATAAAGCCGCATTTCGGATTTGCCCATTTTCCATAATATTCAGGCGGGTTAATATCGTTGAAATATCCGCTTCTTCATCTAAGGGGAACCCTCGTTTGGATTTGGCAAGCCGGATAAACCATTTTAATTTATCCGTGTCGATATCATTTGTTTTGGCTCTTATATTAAAACTGGCATCAAAGGGTGCTTTTTGAATAATATTCTGTTCCAGCATAAATTTTATCAATGAAGCATACACAGAGGATTTTAATTCCGCCAAAGTGTTAAATTGTTTTCTTACAACAGCATTTTGAGCTTTACTAACAAATTCTTGTTCTTTCGGATGCCGTTCATCCCACTGATGAGAGGAAAGGTAAACGAATCTGGTTTTATGCAATTTTGTTGCGTGATCAAATTCTCTTTCAGTGAGGGAGATACCTTGTTTATCTTCATAGCCGTAATTTTTACCTAGAATTCCCAGATAAATATCACATTGCTCAACTTCTTTAAGATAGACTTCTTTTGCACTACGATCAATAGCGGGTAATTGCTCAAATGCAAAAGGGTCAAAGAATAAACCCAATAAAGCATCGGAAATAATATATTTCCAAAGAGCTTCCCGCTCTTTAGCGAACTCATCTTGCACACTACTGATGAATATCTTCTTTTTTTTCATAACATTATTTATCA
>JAUVKP010000160.1 GCA_030596185.1 Fidelibacterota bacterium
AACCAGAGGCACTTCGATATCTTCCATAACCTTTAAAAGCGACGCTTCTTCAAGCTTTCTGATAAATACGCCGTAAAGCTGAAAAGTAATATCAGCATCTTCAGCAGCGTAAAAAGTGATCTTATCCAGATCAACTTCAGACATAGGGATCTGCTGGCTTTTTTTCTGACCGATCAATTCGGTAATGGGCTGCATATGATAATGAAGAAAACGATCCGACAAAAGATCAAGTTTATATGAATTATTATCGGGATTCAGTAAATAAGCAGCCAGCATGGTATCAAATAATTTACCGGCAACTCTTGCGCCGTGTTGCTGAAGAACGATCATATCGAATTTGATGTGCTGACCGATTTTTAAAATATTTTCATCCGCAAGAACCGGTTTTAATATATCAAGATGTTCTGTCGTGTATGGAATATAGTAAGCTTCCCAAGGAGTAAAGGCAAAAGATAATCCAACCAAGGGGGCCGTCACCGGATCAAGTCCATCCGTTTCCGTATCAAACGCGAACACAGACTGTTTTTCAAGCTTTACGGCAAGATCTTTGACTTTCTCAGGCGTATCACAGCAAATATAATTCTGCTTTGCATTCGTCTCGACCGTCGACTGTCGACTGTCGATACTCTTCTCATCAGCGATTTCGCTTTCAAGTCGAAGATCTCTAATAAATTTATACAGCTCTAAATCTTTTAATTGCTTAATAAGTTCTTTCTGGTCGAAATTGCTATCCGCCTGCATATCGCGCCATTCCAGCTTCATAGGGACATTGACGTCTATTGTGGCAAGTTCGCGGCTTAGACGGGCCATATCGGCCTCTTCCAGCAATCTATCACGCTGTTTCTCGTTCGGTATATCCGGTACGGCTTCAAGAAGGGCATCCATCGAACCATATTTTTGTAAATACTTGACGGCGGTCTTTTCTCCCACACCTTTTACTCCCGGAATATTATCTGAGCTATCGCCCATTAATCCCAGTAAATCAATAATACTTTCAGGCGGCACGCCCCATTTTTCTTCCACGCCGGCTTTATCGTAAATGGTCAGCGGTCGTTTACCGGTCGCAGGTGCATAAAGGAAAATATGATCACTCACCAATTGCATGAAATCTTTATCACCAGATACCATGTAGGTATCGATCTTTTCCGACTCCGCGCGTCGGGCCAAGGTTCCTATGATATCATCCGCTTCAAAGCCCGGCATCTCGATGATGGGAATATTCATGGCTGAGAGAATATCCTTGATCCATTGTATTTGAGGACGCATCTCAAAGGGCATTTTTTCTCGGGTTGCTTTATAATCGGGATATTTTTTATGTCGAAAAGTCTTTTCTTTGGAATCAAAGGCGACGGCAAGATAATCGGGAGATTCATCCCTGACGATTTTCAACAAAGCGTTTAAAAATCCATATGTGGCAGAAATATGCCGTCCATCTGAAGTGACAAGAGGATTCCGGATCAGGGCAAAATGTGCCCGGTAAGCAATGGCCATTCCATCAATGATAAATAATTTATTCATAGATTCTTTCATTATATGTCATAAGCGTTTTGAATTTCGTATTTTTTATCTATTTTTACAAGAACCTTTTGTATAAGGTAAATGTCATCCTGAGCCCCGAAGCTTCGGGGTCGAAGGATTTATTTATATCGTGAAGAATGTTTAGAAGTTTAGCGGTTTAGGAGTTTAGGCGGCACAATGAAAATAAGATCAATTATCATTACAGTTATACTAGCAATATTTTTACTTTTCTCTTGCTCAGAAAAGATCATCCCCGATCCACCTGTGCTCACCGACAAATGGGTCACCATTTATGATGAAGATGCTGAAGGAATTACCAATACATGGTATAATGAATTCCCAAGTACAAATTTCTCGGGCTCTACCTGGGATGACTGGCAAATGCCCAATGCTCGTTACCGCTGGCATAAACAGCGCTTTAGAGCCGGTGAATTCGACAGTACTTCTTTTTATTATCTTTCATGCAATACCGTTGCAAGTCCATCCTTGATCTGGCTGAACGGGACTTTACTCGATCAAGTGAATTATACTGAAAGCTATGTTCGGGATATTACTCCTTTTCTACTGGAAAATGATTATAATAACTTGGTGATCCGTAATGAATATGTTGAAGAGTCATTTGGAATTCATGAATTGCATATTGAAAAAAACAGGGGTGACACTTGTCTGGTAGATAAGAAATTAGATTATCATTCCATGCCATTATATCATGAAAGTCCAAGCTACACACACGATCTTATTATCTATGAAGCTTTTACTCGTCATCTCTCCGGTGGAAATTTTACCGGCATGCAAAACATGACATCCCGGCTAAATCAACTGGGTATTAATATGGTATGGCTAATGCCTATTCATCCGATCGGGAACAGTAAAAAAGTGGGGTCACAGGGATCCCCTTATGCTGTCCGTGATTATTTTACCACCAACTCTCGCTACGGTTCCATGACCCAATTTTCATCTTTGCGTTCCATGTTGCACCGTAATCATATCAAACTTATGCTTGATGCGCCCATTATCTACTCCGCTGTGGATCATTCCTGGGTTCGAGATTATCCCGCTTATTATCAAAAAGACGATCAAGGCAAGATGATCCAGCCCCGGGGATACAAAAATAAAGATGTTTTTGCTTTTGATATGAATAATGCCTCCCTTCGCGGGAGAATGGAATCTTATCTTGATTTCTGGCTGGAACAGGGCGTTGATGCTTTTAGGCTGACCGGCAGTAAAAATGTGGATGCCGAAGTCTTTCAGGAATTCAGGGACCATTTTACCGATGCAGGTCAAGAACCTTTTCTGCTATCAGACGGGTCACAGGCCGAACATTTACTTTTTGGATTGGATGCAGTCAATGGCGATGCCCTTTATGAAGCATTCCGGGATATTTCAGACGGCACTGCAGATGCACGCTTGATCGGAAAAACATTAGCTGAAGAAATTCGTAAATATCCAAATAATGCTAAGATACTGCATTATGCCGAGAATCATGAAACACCTCGTGCTATGAGCGCGATGGGAGTTAAAGATCATCATCTGGCCCTATTCACTATCTTTTCCGCTCCGGGCATTCCCATGATCTATTGCGGTGAGGAACTTCGTGATCCTCCAAAATTGAGTTTATATGGTAAAACATCCGTGAATTGGTATAATATTCACTGGCCGACCTATAATTTGATCTCGAAATTATCCAAATTCCGCAAAGACTCTCCTGTCCTGACTCGTGGTGACTTACACCAGATAGCGGATACACGATCCATAGGTGGTTTTTCCCGTCGATACCGCAACGAAACTTGGTTCGTCCTGATGAACTATAGCAATACAGAACAGAGCTATCAGATCGATGTGAAGACAACTGTATTCTCCGATGGAACTTCAGGTGTTATGGAAAATGGAAAAGTTAAGTTGAAAGCTAAGGGATATTGTATTGTGAAGTGAGCTGTAAGATACCTCACACAGAGGCACAAAGAAGACAAAGTCACTAAGTCAATTAAAACAATAAACGTTTATGTCATCTTGAGCGGAGTTCCGATGATAATCGGAGCGTAGTCGAAAGATCTATTCATGAGATGATGTTGTTGAAATAATTCAAACCACAGATTACCAGTCTACGCTCTACGAGCTACGCCAGGCAGGAGTTAGACGTAAAACGTTAGATCTGCCGGATGGTCGAGAAAGAACAGAAGAAGACATAAAAAACATCCTGTCAAAAACAAAAAACCTCAGCATAACACTGAGGTTGAATTTTCTACAGCTTTAAATAAAGATTATAAAGCGCTGACGCGTTTTGCCAAACGAGATTTTTTGTTGGCTGCTGTGTTCTTGTGGATAATGCCTTTTTGTGCAACTTTATCG
>JAUVKP010000285.1 GCA_030596185.1 Fidelibacterota bacterium
AGCTGGTACTTTGGTATTAATCCCTTTGTTGATGCCGGTATGGTTGTTCAGCCATATGATTATGACAAAACAGGGATTCCGACAGGCGTATATGATGATTACCTGACGGGAAATAGTGAAACAGTTCACCTTGGATATGGATTGGGTATCAAACTAGCCATGAACGAAAATATGATCCTTGCTGTAGATTACGGTTTTGCCGGTTCAAGCAATGATGGTAGTACCGGACTTTATATCGGACTTGGATACCTTTATTAAAAGAATATGAAATATTTATTTATAGCGTTGGGCGGTGCTTTTGGTGCCGTCCTTCGTTTTTCAGTCTCATCCCTGCTTTACACATCTAACGGAAATTTTCCATGGGGAACTCTTGTCGTGAATGTTTTAGGTTCTTTTGGTCTCGCTCTTTTTTTAGGCTTATCGGGAAGCGAACACCACACTTGGAACTTCTTTCTTGCAATTGGACTTCTTGGAGCCTTTACAACATTTTCAACATTTAGCATGGAAACTTTTTTCTTGTTCAAGACAGCATCTGCCTGGCTTGCTATCGTAAATATGGCAGCAAATATGGGTTTAGGTTTAGGTGTCGCGATCGCCGGGTTTTATCTGGGTGATTTGCTGAAATAAAATGTAAAGACGCGATTAATCGCGCCTCTACAGATACTTTTCAAATTACATCTAATTTATATCTGGATTTCAGCTACAAGCTATAAAATAATTTTCACTGCTATTGCTTTCTGAAAAAAAATATCATAATTTCAATTGATTATTTATAATTGGTTTAGATGATTACAAGAGCCACTGCCGTATGTTCGGAGTGGCACGTTTTACATTAACAGGTAATTTAAGGAGTGGTAAAATGGCTAAATACCGCATCGGATGGATGCCGGGAGACGGTGTCGGCAATGAAGTAATGGAAGCCGCCAAGATCGTCCTGGATAAACTGGGACTGGATGCCGAATTCGTTCATGGCGATATCGGTTGGGAGTATTGGAAAACGGAAGGTGACGCGCTTCCCGAACGTACGATCGAGATGCTGAAAACAGTTGATTGTGCCCTTTTTGGCGCAATCACATCAAAGCCAAAAGAAGAAGCAGAAAAAGAACTTCTTCCGGAAATGCAAGGTAAGGGACATGTGTATTTTAGCCCTATTGTCCGCCTTCGCCAACTCTTTGATCTGCACACCAATATGCGCCCATGTAAAGCGTATGCAGGTAATCCTTTGAATTACAAAGATGAGATCGATATTACGATCTTTCGCGAAAACACGGAAGGCATGTATGGTGGAATAGAATTTCATCCACTACCCCAGGATGTTTATGATGTCCTTGATAAGAACCATCCAAAAATGAAAAAATTTAAAGATGCCGGTCTTGATAATATTGCATTGTCTACACGCATAATGACCCGCCAGGGTTGTAAGCGCATTGTGACCAATGCTTTTGAATTTGCTAAAACATATGGCAAGAAGGCTGTCACGGTATGTGACAAACCCAATGTGCTTCGTGAGACCGGTGGACTTATGATCCGGACCGCACGCGAAGTTGCCAAGAATTATCCCGATATTGAACTTTGGGAAACAAACATCGATGCACAATGTATGTGGCTGGTTAAAGATCCGGGCAACTACGAAGTTATCGTTGCAGAAAACATGTTCGGCGATATTCTTTCCGATCTTTCAGCTCAGTTAATTGGTGGACTTGGCTTTGCTTGTTCTGCAAATATCGGTGACAATCTGGCCGTGTTTGAACCGACCCATGGTTCCGCCCCGAAATACTACGGTCTGTACAAGGTCAACCCGATTGCCATGATCTTGACAGCAAAGATGATGCTAGACTGGTTGAATGAAACAGAAATGGCAGAAAAACTTGAAACTGCAGTAGCCGAAGTTATTAAAGAAGGAAAAGTTCGCACTTACGATCTTGGCGGTTCAAATACTTCATTGGAAGTTGCTGAGGCAATTGCTGATAAATTGTAAAATGTGAGACCAGCCTTCGCCACCAACTTCGCCTCATCCTACGCCACCCCCTTCGCTCCGAACAATCGGAGCTTCGAAGGTCAAGAAGGCTATGGATGACAAGAAGGCTTCGCTGGTCAGGAAGGCTACGAAGGGCAGGCGTGAAACAGCGTAATCCGTTAATCGTTGAAAATATGAAATATAAAAGACCCGGCTTCCGCCGGGTTTTTTATTAGAATCCTTTGCATAACCTGACAACATTTGATTTGTAGGGTAAAATTTTCCTTACCGACGCGAAAATCACAGTTAATAACGGGTTATTAGCAAGATTTTCAAGGAAGATAAGGGGAATTTTAGCCACAAATGCTTGAGCGGGAGGTTATGCAAAGGGTTCTATTAATGGTTAAAAAAAACAATGAACATGTCATCCCGAAAAATAAGCCAGTGGCTTGTTTATTCGGGATCTCAATTATTTGATTAATTACAGATTGTTTATATTAGGCAGATCCCGGATCCAGTCTACGCCCCGAAATGTCGGCGCTACCAGCCTTCGCGAAGCTACGGCCGGCACGGCGCC
>JAUVKP010000220.1 GCA_030596185.1 Fidelibacterota bacterium
ACTTTACCCACAAGGTCAGCACCAACATCGGCAGCTTTAGTAAAAATACCACCGCCAACACGAGCAAACAGCGCTTGAGTTGAAGCACCCATACCGAAAGTCAACATGGTTGTTGTAATAATAGCCATCTTATGTGCTGCATCACCTTCTTTAACGAAAGCATTCAACACGATGTACCAGACAGATATATCAAGTAAGGCAAGTCCAACAACGACCAAACCCATCACAGCACCGGAACGGAACGCGATTTGTAAACCCTTGTTCAGTGATTCACGGGCACCATTGGCCGTACGTGCAGATGCGTATGTGGCTGTTTTCATACCAATGAACCCTGCCAAACCGGAGAAAAAGCCACCCGATAGGAAAGCAAAAGGAACCCAGGGGTTCTGAATTTTCCATACATAGGCCATTAAGGCAAACAAGATCGTTAAAACCACAAAAACAATGATAACGATTTTATATTGTTGTTTTAGATATGCCATTGCACCCTTGCGGACGTGCTCGGCAATTTCAGCCATTTTTGGTGTTCCTTCGGAATGTTTCATCATTTGTTTAAAGAAAAACCAAGCAAAGCCCAGTGCAATGATCGCAGTACTTGGAACGAGCCAAAATAAATTGTCTTGAATTCCTAACATGTTTCCTCCCTTTTGTTCATGTCAATTCGCGAAGTATAAGAATAAGTTCGCTTTTTATCAAGTTAAATCGGTCCGTGTAACAGCTACGATTCCTTCTTCTTCAGCCACCGTAAACTTACTTTGTACTTTTAATAAACGAATCGCATCAACAACCAAATCTTTTGTACTGGCCATTAAAGTTAGATACAAAACTGAATTTCTTGTATGTGTATCCTCGCCATGTTTAACTCGTCGCACTTGATTCTTTTGAAATTCAACGATCATTTCAAGCACTTCTTCATGAGTAAGTTTACATGATTCCTTCATTCCAAAATTTTGCTCTTTAACCATTTGGCTTATCGTAGAATAAATATGCTTAAGATCTTCCGAAAGCTTGGTTAATTCATCATTTTGAATTTTGCTTGTGCCAAAATGCGTATTCTCAACATGTTCGTAGCAAGCGTAGATCATTGAATCCATTGTACGGGCAAATTCCCGGATATAATGCAGCATTTGCAAATAGAAATGTCCATACTGTAATGAATTTTCCTCAATTTCTCGAAGACGAATTGTGAAATGGTTTTTGCGGTTTTTTGTTGTCAGAAGAAGATCTTTCCCTTTCTTGACTAATTCTTTAAGTTTTTTACGATCTTCCTTATGGAGTGCAACGATCATATCATCATACATTTCAGGGATCTGGTTAAGGATCTTTGTTGTATAATCATTACAGATCTCCATAATATCATTACCTTCTTCTTCTTGCATGACCTCTTCTTTTGCCTGCTCCTTTTTCCTAAACACCCAATACGCCCTATAAAGCAAAAATAAGGCAAGTCCAAATAGGGCAATAATGGAATATATGCCACCCAGATCGATCAATACTGCAAAGATCAATGATACTGTAAAAGCCATGATAGCAGTCAGGAACCATCCGCCGATCACAGTGAACACACCTGTAATTCTATAAACGGCACTTTCCCTACCCCAAGCTCGGTCTGCAAGTGTTGTACCCATGGAAACCATGAAGGTTACGTAGGTTGTTGATAAGGGTAATCCCAGTGAAGTACCCAATGCGATCAATGATGAAGCAACCGTCAGGTTCATAGATGCTCTGATCATATCAAAGGATTGAGCTTCAGATTTAGAATTCATCACAGGACGCGAAAAGCGACTATTGACAATATTCTGAATTCGAGCAGGAAATATTTTTTTAAGAGCATGGGAGCTGTTAACCGCCATACGGACAACAGACCGTGATAAACCGCTTGATCCAAAGCGTTCATCAGTAGAATCCTGTTTTGCCATATTCAATTCGGTTTTGGAAACATGCTTTGATTTCTTTGATGTCCACAAAGTAATGACCATGATCGCACCGGCGATCAATAACATATAGGTTTCTGTTTGAACCTTTCCGGATAAAAATGCCATTGAGAAGGTCGTTGGATCAGCACCCGGAACAGCAGCAAAACCCTGAAAAGATTTGAACGCGGCCAAAGGAACACCGATGAAGTTCACAAGGTCGTTTCCTGCAAAAGCAAATGCTAAAGCAAAAGTACCAAAAAGGATGATCATGCGCGGAACATTTACCTTGAATATCCATCGGGCCAATTGAACAATGATGGTCCACCCGACAAATGAAAGTCCAAGGATCAACCAGATGTTTGCCTCGATCCAAACTTTAGCATCTGCTGTCATGAACGAAGATCCTTTTGCCCCTTTAATGAGGATAAAGTAGGTAATGATCGCAATACAGAGGCCACCCCAAATAGAACCAAAGCGTTTAAGGTTTTTTTGGTATTTAAAAGTAAATATTAATCGCGTGAAAAACTGTACCACAGCCCCCACTACAAAAGCAATGATAACGGATAACAAAATTCCCGAAATAATCATCAATGCTTTGTCTGAGTTAATATATTTTGAAATATCCGCAACGGTTTCCAATGGATTCCGGCTAATCTTTAAAAGTGAAACAGCTACGGCAGCACCCAATAATTCAAATACGATGGATACTGTTGTCGATGTCGGTAATGCCAATGAATTATAGGCATCTAAAAGAATGACATCCGTCAGCATAACAGCCAAATAAATGATCATAATTTCCGAAAAGAAAAATTCCTGCGGATGAAACACACCCTTTCTGGCCACTTCCATCATTCCACTGGAAAAAGTTGCACCCACAAAAATACCTACAGAAGCAATGATCAAGATCACCCAGCTTTTTGCAGCTCGTGCCCCCCGGGCAGAATTAAGAAAATTGACGGCATCATTCGTTACCCCAACCATGAGATCCGAAGCCGCTAGAAAGAACAATAAGATCACCATAATGATGTATATCGTCATGTTTTTTTACTCCTATATGACTTTGAATTTACTATATGAAACTTTCGTGACAAAGTAGTTTTTGAAAAAAGAGGAGAAGTGTTATTTTCATAACACCTCTCCAAAAAAACCGTTGTAACAGTTTATTTTAGAATCTTCCATTCTCATCAAGCCAAGACCAATCCAATAGCCAATTAATATTTTCAAATGC
>JAUVKP010000078.1 GCA_030596185.1 Fidelibacterota bacterium
TAATTAATTAAAAAGATGTCAATTATGCAAGGGAAAACAGGTTGAATACGTTCCGAAAATATGATTTTATTCTGAAGATGCCGGGCTTTTCATTTTTCCGATAAAAATGATCGCATGCGTTTCCGCATCCTGGATTGCGTAAATAAACGGGTGATCGAAAGTTAACTCAATAACAGAAGGCGCAGAAGTAATGTAAACCCCTATTACAGTTACTGCTGCCGCTTCGGCTCCGGTTTCATCTACAGCTATAAATGTACCCTGAATGACATCACTGATCGCTAAACTATTGATATTGGAAAACATGCCCGTTAGATCGGCATTGTCGAACATGGTTTGCATACCAAGATTTATAAATTGATCTTTTAGATGGTATTTATAAGATTCTTTAAATTTGGGTATATTTAAAATAAGTTCCCGACATGACGAGAATCCCATCCATGTATTCCATTGTTCTCCGTCCAAGTCTGCCAATAATTCATCACAGGACTTGTCTTTGGGCATGACACATACCATCTCATAACAGCTGTTTGTTTTAAAGGGGATCCGGACCAGCTGAATATCTTCATTCCCATAGTAACCCATTCCCCAAGGTTCTTCTTCTGTTCCTCCCTGCATCATTTGGCAAGATACCGAATCACTGCCGGCCGTATTCGTGTAAAAGGTTTCTGCGCGTGTATCTTTTGTATCAAAGCCATTCAGCCAGTTACCTTTGAAATAGGTTGCATTTGCCAGAGCGGCTATTAAATCGGTAACATCGCTTTCATCAACAACCTGTTTGATCTTCCCGTTCGTATTATCTGAGGCCCAATTATTGATAACGTCAGCCGCATTGCTTGTATTACTAAAATCAAGCGCTGAAACCTCAGTGTCGAAATAAGAAGTCAGTATCGATAAATAACTGCTCATAGGTTGGTATTCAGGGGCATACCAAAAAGCATGAGCCAATGAAAAATTAACACCCTCATCCAGGTTTATAAGATAATCTCCGAAATCTTTATAGAGCTGATATAGTTCTTCGTCCGTAAAGTTATTCAGGTAAAAAACATTCCGAATTTCTTCTGTTGTATATGTTCTGCTTCCGGGGTAAAGCAATCCAAAAGCATAAGCCATACTGACAGGTGATATGAAAATATTACCAGCGTCGTTTTTTATTATTTCTCTGAATATATCGAAAGAAAAATGGTTTATCGAATTGGCAAAATCATCATATAAACCGATGATATTGACGGAGGAAGAAGAATATCCGTAAAGTTCCGGTGTGTCGGAAGCAGAATAAGTCACAATATCAGGTTCAACCGTGATGGAACAATTTTTAGTAACACTAAATGCATAGGGTAATGATGATGATACGGATATTGCTTTTGTGGAACCTGTTATAGGTGCAGCAGCCAAAATGGAATCCTGATCGTTCAATACAAGAAACTGCGTAAGTTCATAATTTCCCGTCATGACCTTAATATCACTTGTAATATAATCATCGTATCCAAGTGATGTCAGGTTTGCAAGGACATTTCTTGATTCTCCATTGGAATTCTGATAGATAAGTGATACGGTTTCAGGTCTTACATCGGGCATATTGATCTCAAGATTAAAGGACCCGGTTGCGGCATCTGCTGGTGGAAAAATTTGGCATGACGAAAGAATCAGAAGAATTATTAATAAAACACCTAATCGCTTCATTTTTAACTCCTTCTAAATATATAATAGATAATTAATTAAAAAGATGTCAATTATGCAAGCAAAAACAGATTGAATATGTTCCCGAAAATAATAATTTGATTCATTTCAGTAGCCTAGTGTTTAAACCCGAGATTATTGAAAAACCGTTATTTTAGCACATAAATAAAAGGACGAAAATTAATTCGCCCTTCTTTCTTCTAACTACTAGCTACTGAATTCTATTCTTAGATATTAAACCTGATATTCAAAATATCTCCATCCTTCACGATGTAGTCTTTTCCCTCAAGGTGAACAAGGCCCTTGGCTTTTGCTTCGCTCATACCACCTTCGCGTATGAAATCTTCATAGGCGATGACCTCTGCACGGATAAAACCTTTTTGCAGGTCACTGTGGATCACTCCCGCAGCTTCCGGAGCCGTGGCGGGTGTGTGCAAGTTCCAGGCACGGACTTCATCTTCACCCACGGTGAAGAATGAAATAAGTCCAATGGCTGCATAGGAGGTTGCGATCACATGATTGATAGCCGGTTCATCAATACCAAGTTCTTCCATGAACATGGCGCGTTCATCGGCATCAAGTTCTTGTATTTCTTTTTCAGCAAGTGCGGAGACTGAGGTAACGCGTATCTTGGGGAGCTTTTCTTTGAATGTTGATTCATAATCTATGCGCTTGGCATAATGATTCTCATCACAATTTAAGACTGCCATAAGAGGCTTCTGTGAAAGGAACTGAAAGCCACGGATCAATTTATCTTCGCTGTCATTAATTTCGATCTCGCGTAAAGGGATGTTCTCTTCAAGTGTATGTTTACATTTTTCCAGAATATCTTCTTCGTGAGCTTCGTATTGAGGCGCGGAGCGTGCTTTTAGATGCTTTACTTTATTTAATCGTGTTTCAACGACGAGAAGATCGGCAAAGATCAGATCTTCTTCAAGATGATTCAGATCCGAGACTGGGTCGATCACGGCGGGTTGTCCTTCGGCATTATAACCATCAAAAACTTGAATGACCGCCACGAGGCTGTCAGTCTGACGAACCGCTTCAAGATATTTTGCTGCTTGGTCTGTACGCATACTTGCAGGTATACCCATCACATCAATACAATCAAAATAAGCAAAGGTCGTTTTCTTGGGATTGAATATTTCCGATAAAAGATTGATGCGTTCATCGGGAAGAATGACTTGACCACGATGGTATTCTGCCATACCAGTTTTGACAGATTCATACTTGCCCAGGGTCAGCAATTCAAAAAGGGTGCTTTTCCCCGAATATTTTAAACCGATAAATCCTAATTGCATATTATCCTTTCGAAGGTAATGAATTTACATATGACAAGATAAGTGCCCGGGTGGCATCAATACCCTGACTGTGAGTGCGTTCTACACCGTGAGAGGCGCTAACGCCGGGGCCAATCAATCCAACGCGGATATCTTTTCCGGAGCGTAACAATGCGGTACCGTCACTGGAATAGTAAGGAAAGACATCAACTGTATATGCAATGTTGTTTTCTGTTGCAAGAGTTTCAAGTTTTCTTCTTAATTGAAGGTCATAAGGTCCGGCGGCATCTTTGGCACAGATGGAAACTTTAGTTTCATCACCTGTTACCCCATCTCCCACAACACCCATATCGGCAACAAGCAGATCTTTTACCGAATCGGGTAGTCCGGTTGGACAGCCATTGCCAACTTCTTCATAATTTGAAAAATAGAAGCCGACTTTTTTATTTTTTAGAGTATCAAGATCATTTTGAAGAATATCCAACATAATGCCCGAGCATGCCTTATCGTCAATGAAACGGGATTTTAGAAAACCGGTATCAGTGATTTCCAATCGGGGGTCATAAACCACAAAATCTCCCACAGAAATACCAAGCTCTTTAACTTCATCTTTAGAACGTACAATGGCATCCAGGCGAATATGCATGTTTGCCATAATGCGCTCGGTGCCTTTAACATCTTTGTTGACATGTGCAGCGGGGTTATCCACAAGAAAAGTTCCACGAATATGTTTACCATTCATCGTGATGACTGTTACATACTCACCTTCAAAACTGTTGGGAGGATATCCGCCTAGCTGGGAAATGCGAAGCGTACCACTGTCTGTGATCTCAGAAACCATACCACCAAGGGTGTCAACATGTCCAATGATCATCACCTCGGGATCCTTTACTGTACTGACGATCAAAGATCCCTTATATGTGCGGGTGCAATGATACGGTAAAGCCTTCATGGCATTTTCAATAAAATCAATTATTTCATCGGTATAACCGCTGGGTGAAAAAATATCGATCAATTTTTTAATGGATGTTAAACTCATATTAGCTCCAATGGACCATATATTGGTACATTTTAACGATGGAATTTTTTGGCAATGAAACTTCGTAATTTCTTGATATTTCTCATGAGAAGGCCGGCAAGACTTAGAGGAATAAAGGCAGAAACAACCAGTAGTGACCAAGTTGGCTGAAAGCTTTGGGTCAAAGAATGAGAAACAGTCATATCTACAACAAAAGATAAAAGTGCAATATCGGCAAAAAGAATAGCCAGGAAATTGAAAATATCAAATATCAAAGCTTTGATCATAAAGAATGATAAGAGGGTAATAAATAAGACAGCAACATATATTGGAAAGATCAGGTGAACGATCACAACATTGTTCGTAAGCATAAAAGCATATAAAACCGTAAATAAAACGCTAGCCAGAATATAATAAATGATCATGGGCACCCATTTTTTTACCCGATCTGAAATAAATATCCCGCTCATGATAATCCAAATAAAAATAATCCCGGGAGCTGCAAATTTTGCCCAAGCGATATTTCCCGAAATGATCAGATTTAATGCCAATAAATAGAGGGCGATTGCAAAGGAATCATAGGTATAAAGACGAAAGAATGTTTGTCCCGGACGCAGGAGGGGAAAGATCACACCAAACCAGACAAAAACCAGACTGACAGTGGGGATAAGCGCCCATGAAATTTGACCACTTACCAGATAATTGATCAAAAGCAAAATAACAATGTAAATTGCTATGATAAATGAAATGATAGTTCCGGTGAACAATCGTTTCATATTATCAGAACTTTTATTTTTCAGGTGTTCCCGATACTGAGGAAAATCCCGTGTTTGCGGATCGATCTTTGAGTTTGGATTTAATACTTTAGTATTACAGAGAGGACACGTTTCGTGGTAATCTGCAAGTTTAACACCACAATGTACACAATATGACATAATATACCTCAATTACTTTTTAGACTGACATGTGCGCCCATTTCAACTAAGCGGCGGAATACATGTTTTTCAACTCGGGGATGTTTATTAATACGCCCGAAATTAATATGAATATGATCTTTAAAACCAACAACGCCGCAACCGGTAAGACTATGGTAAGTTGGACCTAACAATACGCCCATATCCTTTACATGCTCTTCTAATTCTTTAGGTAAACGAATTGCACCAAGATTGGAGATAGTTCCCGAAAATTGAGCATGTCCTTGAGTATTGGATAAATATTTTATAACGAAATTCTTAATCTGGATCGGAGCATATTTGATGAGCTTATTTTCTGTGAGCGCACAGTTATCCTGTGCCATTGTACGAAGGAATTCGCGTGTATTATGTTTTACCATATAAGGTTTTAGGTAAGTAATAATATCTTTAAATTGCTTGATCTCTTTTGGATCAAAACGCGGAACAAGAAAAAGTGAAAAATTACGCATTGAACGAATAGGATAAAGATTACGCATATTTACAGGTATTTCCATTCCGATAGAACGATGCTTCTTGGGATTTTTTACCTGCTCGTGCTGAATATGGATCAAAGCCTCTACATAGAGAGCGGCAAGCAATTCGGTTATTTTACAACCATAGCTTTTTGATATTTTTTTTAGATCATCCAGAGATACTGTTCCAATGATGACCTTATATTTTCCTAATGGTAGCTTGCGATCATGTATTTGAAATACAGCATCTGTATTGAACAAATTGCGTTGATGAGGCGAATTGTCCAGATTGTCTTTTTCGATCTCCAATACTTTTAAAAAAGCATCTTCATATTCTTCAGGGTCCGGTTCGGCATGAATATCCATGATCCCCTCCGGGACAGAATCCAGGTTACCTTTAAGGATGAGATAATGGGTGATCAATACTTTTAAGAACTCCATGGCACCTGCGCCATCAGTTAGCACATGAGAAAATTCTACTGAAAGTTTGTTTTTATATATCCTTACAAGATATCGGAATCCGTTATTATAGATAGGATATAAACGTTCACATGGCTGTGGTGTATCCGGCCAGATAATTGATGGATTATTATTTTCTTCGAAATAATGCCA
>JAUVKP010000228.1 GCA_030596185.1 Fidelibacterota bacterium
TAGAATGGGAAATATTTTTTTCATGTTTATTCCTTATGTTTGGTAGCTGAATATAAGGAAAAGTGTCTTTCATTGGAAATAAAAAACGATCTCATATAAATAGATAATCTTCAATTTGCTTTTCGTCCGCTTCTGTGTATATTTTCCTAAATAATCAGAAATTGGAAAAGGATCTATATATGAGACCTAAATACATATTTACAGCTATCTTCCTCTTAGCTTTTGGAGGACTACTTTCGGCACAGATCGTTCCTGATCTTGGTGAATATAAAACATTAAAATGTGATTTTCATATGCATACAATTTTTTCCGATGGCTTGGTATGGCCGACCATTCGCGTAGATGAGGCAATTGATGAAGGCTTGGATGCCATTGCCATTACAGACCATCTTGAATATTTGCCGCATAAAAAATATGTGTCGACCGATATGAATGCTTCTTTCGAGATCGCAAAGAAAAAAGCCGATAGAAAGGGCTTGATCTGTATCGCAGGTGCCGAGATCACCCGCTGGATGCCGCCGGGACATTTGAATGCAATATTTCTCAAAGACGCAAACAAACTGGTCATAGATGATTTCCTAAGCGTCATAGAGGAAGCGATCAATCAAGGTGCCTTTATTTTCTGGAATCATCCGGGCTGGATCGTGCATCAGCCGGATAGGGTCGTTCGCTGGTATAATATCCATACAACCCTGGTTGAACGCGGCTGGCTACATGGAATAGAATTTGCAAATACACATGAATACTATACCGCTTCAATCGGACTTTGCAAAAAATATGATCTTGCAGTTTTTGGAAATTCTGATGTGCACGGTATCGTTCAGCACGACTTTCTTGAAAAACATGCCCACAGGCCAATGACCCTTGTTTTTGCTACAGAACGCAGTGAAGAAGCCATCAAGGAGGCGCTTTTTGCAAAACGTACCATTGCGCTATCCGAAGATGATGTTCTTGCCGGTCCAAAAGAATTGGTTGATCAATTTGTAAATGCTTGTCTGGATATTGATGGATATACTCTGACAAACCTCAGCGAGATCCCGTTTATCTTTGAAAATAAAGAACTTGGAACACATTCTCTTGAGCCATTGGGAAGCCTGACATTACCAAACGCTGAAGAATGGGATATCACGAATGTGTGGATAGATAAAAACGAACATTTAACATTACTACTCGGACAGTAGAGGGCTTAAGGTAAGTACACTTTTCAATCATATTATTTTTATCTTGCAAAGTGAATAACTTACACTTATCTTCTCCAAAATTTGATAAAGAGGTAAAATTTGAGTTCATTTAACGAATTACTATGTCCCAAATGCGGAGAGGCACTAAACAAGAAAGCTCTAAAAATCCGCTTGTATTGTCCACGTTGCAAAACGAACTTGAAAAATGATATATACATTGATTTCTTAGAATATATTGTTGAGCAAGGCATTGTTGATAATTTTGACTTCTTCGATACATCTCTCTTCGGAAATGACTTTCTAAAATACGAAAGCAATGAGATGGACGGGGAGCACGATATTGCCGCTGTTGAGAATGATAATCCTCAAAACTTTCTTGATGATAATATGATTTCAATTGAAGATGAATTTATCGCTGATATTGAATCCCCACAGGGTACTCAGGATGATTTCACGGTCTTTGAAGTAGATGAAAGTGATGATGAAGATGAATGAAAACGAAAAAAGCAAACGCATTGAGATTAACATCAACGAAAAAACTGCACAAGGCAAATACGCCAATTTGCAGATCGTAACCCACAGTCCCGGCGAATTTATTCTAGATTTTTGCCAGGTCCTTCCGGGGCTTCCGAAAGCCAATGTTATTTCTCGCATGATCCTCTCCCCTCAGCACGCAAAAGCTTTGATGAAAACTCTAGCTGCAAATATCTCCCGATACGAACAGAATTTCGGCGAGATAAAAGAACTTCAGCATGCCGGGCAGCCTCAATTGCAATTTCAAGCTGATAAAAAAGAAGATGTCATTAATTAAGACCTCACACAAAGACGCAAAGAATAACGAAGGCTCTAAGATTTTTAGGGCTTTTTTTGTAGCAAGATTTTGACTCTGCCTTTCTGAGTAAGCTCCAAAAAAAAATTGTGACTTATTGATTCTTCGTGACTTTGTGTGAGGTTAAAATATCCAATTAAATCTTAAACTTCCCGATTGATTATACACGCGTGAAGCGCCTAATTGCTCGATCTGTTCGAGACGATAATGGAGAGTAAGTTTGTTGGATAGCTGCAAAGAAATCAATCCGCCAAGTCGTAGAGAATGATAAGATTCAGTCCGGGTACTCATATCTGTATAACGATAATCTTTTCGATACGAGAAAACAGGGCCTGCAGCTATACTCCATTTCTTTCTTTTAAATCCCGGGGTCAATTCGCATTTAATCGTGTACTTACTATCTGTAATTTCCTGGATAAAATTCTCCCAGTCCAATAAACCATTATCTTCAAAGCGTAAAAACATATAAGCACGCAAAAACAGTGAGGATGAAAAATAATATTGAATATTTTGCTGAAGTTTTATTCCGCGAAACACCATGCTTTGTACATGGACAAAAGCAGAGTCTTCATGGTCGTAAACAAAATAATTTGCGTACAACTCCTGCTTGGATGACCAGCGGATACGCTCCGGAATATTTGTATTTACTTCTGAGCGAATGGAAAATACACGATTCCAATGGTTCTGTGCAGAACGCTGATGATAAAGATAAACATAATGATGAAGGAAAAGATTTCCACCCAAAGACATTGTCGTATATTTATCTATTCGATGCCGCCACATGGGGGAAAAGGAATAGGTCAGTTCATCTCTATCATCATAATTATTGGTATCGGGAGTATCATAGTACAAAAGTGAGCCAAGATAATTGACATATATACTATCACGATCGGATATTTGCCAGGAAAGGCGTGCCAGGACATTGTTCTTATTAAAAATATAATCCGATGGAAGCGAAATATTTTCATTCGTTGCGGTAGTCCTGCTCTGTTTGTAGTTATTGATAAATCCGATATAGCCCTTGAAATCACCCAATTTTGCATGCAAACG
>JAUVKP010000059.1 GCA_030596185.1 Fidelibacterota bacterium
GTCAACGATTGAAGTTCGTGATAAAAAAGTTTATGTAAATGGTGTACTTTTTGAGGATCCGCCTGAAGCGAATATTAATTATCAGGATATTCGTCCGAAAACATATACCAATTCTTCTCTTTGGCCATCCGGACATGGGAACAAGGATCAATATCCACCCCTGTATATTCATAAAAAGGGTGATATAATTAATTTAGATACGGCTAATCCCGAATATGCTTACAATATTTTGTCTTTAGAAAAGCAGAAAATATCTTACCAGTTTGGTAATTGGTATATTAACGGTGAACGGCATCGCACTTATAAAGTCAAACAAAATTATTATTTTATGATGGGTGATAACCGTGATAACAGTGCCGACAGCAGATTCTGGGGTATGGTTCCTTACAAATATATCAAAGGCAAACCAACTGCTGTACAGTTCTTGCTCTGGGATAAAACTTGGAAAAAAGTTTTGGTTATAAGCGGTATGACTCTCTTGCTTTTCTATGCTTTCTTTTGGGATTATATCAAAGATAGAAAAAGAAAAAAAGAAGATGAAGTATCTTCAGTTAAAAAATAGATAAGGTCTTTTAATTAAATAACATATAGTGCGAACTTGGATATTGAGCAGTATCCGAAGTTTATGTCATGGAGGTTCTAAATGAACACATTCACAGTTCCGCCCTACCGGATAAAAATGGTTGAACCCATAAAACAGACAACATATCAAGACAGAAAAGAGTATCTGGAAAAGGCTCATAATAATCTATTCCTGCTTCCAAGCGAAGCTGTATATATTGATCTGCTTACAGACAGCGGCACCGGCGCAATGAGTCATTTTCAATGGGCTGCTTTAATGCAAGGTGATGAATCTTACGCAGGCAGCAAGAGTTTTTATCGTTTTGAAGAGGCTGTAAAAGACATTACAGGTTATGAGTATATTATTCCCGTTCATCAAGGCAGGGGAGCCGAACAGGTTGTAATGCCACTCCTTGCAAAACAACCCGGAATGTATTTTATTTCCAATATGCATTTTGACACAACCAGAGCACATGTTGAGCTTGCCGGAGCAACGGCTATTGACTGTGTTGTCGATGAATGTTTTAATGTTGATACATTTTCGCCATTTAAGGGAAATATGAATGTTGAAAAATGCGAAAAGTATATAAAAGATCTGGGACGGGAAAATATTGCAGGCATCATTATGACCATGACCAATAATTCAGCCGGGGGACAGCCTGTAAGCCTGGAAAATCTACGTGAAGTTCATGCTCTAACACAAAAATATGATATCTCATTAATTATTGATGGTGCTCGTTTTGCAGAAAATTCCTGTTTTGTTAAACAGCGGGAAAAGGGATATGAAAGCAGTGAAATTAAAGATATTGCCCGCGAGATGTTCGATTATGCGGATATATTTTTAATGAGTGCGAAAAAAGATGCTTTGGTAAATATTGGTGGACTGATAGCCATAAAAGAAGACAAAGAATTTTTTCAAGAATGTCAGGGACGGACTGTGCCATACGAAGGATTTCCCACTTATGGAGGCCTTGCCGGAAGGGATATGGAAGCTCTGGCTGTTGGACTAAAAGAAGGTCTTGATGAAGATTATCTTATTCATCGTTTGGATCAAGTAAGATATTTGTCTGAAAAATTGCGTGAAGCAGGTGTTCCAGTACAATATCCAGCAGGCGGTCATGCTGTTTTTGTTGATTGTAAAAGCATATGTCCTCATATACCTTTTGATCATTTTCCTGCTCAGTCAGTATGTAATGCACTTTATCTTGAAGCGGGAGTAAGAACTGTTGAAGTTGGTTCTTTTCTACTTGGTAGAGATCCAAAGACAGGGCAGAATATAGAAAGTCCTTTTGAATGGATGCGACTTGCTATTCCACGCAGGACCTATACTTATGCTCATCTGGATCATGTTGCCGAAGGTGTCATAAATGTTTATAAGAAAAGAAAAGAATTAAAAGGACTCGATTTTGATTATGAACCAAAGGTCCTTCGTCATTTTACGGCTAATCTAAGGTATATTTAGCAATACAAATATTACGGTAAATAGATTTATCTAATATTGTTTATTTTTGGGAGTAAATATCGGGTTTAGTTAGGCTTATAGCCGTATTTGTGAGCAAACTGCAAAAAGAATTTACCCGTATATTCTCGAATAATTTATTAATATTTGATTAGTAAAGGGCAAACACTATTGCATATTTAAGTGGTTTTACCTAGAGTTATCTGTATGTGATAAGTGTATAATTTTAGCTTGTGGGTAATTGTAGAAGTTTAACTGAATTCGATAAAGTGTTGCATTTCAATTATATATGTTATATTATACTACATTGTAACAGAGATTACTGTTCAGCTAAAATATAAATTAATAAGACAGGGAGAATAAAATGAAAAAACTATTGGTAATTTTTACAATGCTTGTTATTGCCACAAGTTTTGCGTTTGCAGCAGTTGGGACCATGCATTTGATTTACACAAACGGTCAAATTGTTGAAGATAATGGTAATACATATTATGACTTCGATGTTAAAGCATGGTTATCTGAAGGAACAGAAGTACTAGGTGCCGGTATGGCTTATGTGGAATATCCGATCAGTATTTTTGGTGATATTGCAATTACCAATAATATTGTAACTGTTACTAAGACAGGTATTCTCGCAGGTACTATTCCGGAAGTAACTATTGAACTCTACGATATTTTTACAAACGATACTTTTATGGATTGTTACGCAATTACTTTTGATTCGCCTTACATGGGTAATCCGGATTTAAAAGAGAATTTCAGTAATATTTCAATTGATCCGTTAATGCCCTCAGATCTGCTACATGTCCGTATGCTGATCTCGGGCGTTGGTTATGGAAATGTACTATTCCCAAGCTATATCCCGGGAATTGATAATCTGTATTTTACGTATGAAAGTGAAACCTTTGATGGTGGATTGAATATTTCTGCGGCAATGGAAGTAGTATTTGAAGATACTACTGATACAACTATTGTTGATCCTCCTCTTGAACCTGTCGGCTCGCTTGAATTTAAAAGTTTGGTTGCAGCTTGGAAGAGGACCATAATTGAAGTTAAATGGTCAACAAAGGATGAAGTTGATATCGAAGGTTATGTTGTAAAACGTTCTGTCAATGGTGGTGAAGCGGTAGAGGTAGCCAGTTATTTAACAGATCCTTCACTTATTGCTCAAGCTGGTATCAGCGTGCTAAAATATAATTATATTGATGCAAATGTTATGGCAGTTAATGCTTATAGTTATACGATTGAAGCGATTGATATTGTTGGTTATGCTTTTGTGTACGGACCGGTAGAAGTTGTTACCGATGCTGTTGTTGAAAGTTCATATCCGAATCCTTTCAATCCAAGTTTCGTTGTACCATTTGAACTATTCTCAACTCAAAATGTTGATATTAAGCTTTACGATATGTCAGGACGGGCTGTACGCAATATAGCTGTAGGTAACCATAGTGCAGGTCATTATGAATACCGTGTTGACTGTAATGATCTAAGTAGTGGTGTTTATATTTTAAGAACAGTAATTAATGATAACCCCAGCAGTCAAAAGATGTTGCTGGTTAAATAAAATATTAAGAGAGAGATACAATAAGCCCCTCAGATCGAGGGGCTTTTTTAATTGATTTAAATTTATTTAATTCTTTTAAGCTTTGAGACAAAGAAGCCATCACTTTGAAATTGATGAGGCAGTATCTGTAAATTCTTATCCGAAGGATCATGTGGAATACGTATACCATGATCTTTCAATTCATCATAAACAGAGACTAGCTCGAAGTTTGGATGTGTTGAAAGAAAGTGTTCGATCTGTTTGCCATTCTCTTCGGGAATGATCGAGCAAGTTGCGTATACCAGATATCCACCGGGTTTTATAAGAGCAGCATTGTTTTTAAGAATTGATCGTTGTTCTTTTACATAAAATGCCAAGCGTTCTTCATTAAATTCCCATTTTCTATCCGGATGCCTTCCGTAGACTCCCGAACCGGAGCAAGGTGCATCGATCAGCAAAATATTGATCTTTCCCTTATATTGTTCATGGATCTTTTCAATGGGTCTTAATTGAATATTGCGGATACCAAGTCGTCTGGCACGAAATCCCAGTTCACGAAGACGATTCGAATATTTGTCAGTCGCGATCAATGAAGGCATATCACCCTGTAAAGCCGCCAAATGAATTGTTTTTCCACCGGCTCCGGCACATAGATCGACTACAATATCATCTTTTTTTGGATTACAAACAAAAGCGACCAGCTGAGAACTTTCATCTTGAAAATCGAAGAAGCCGTCTTTAAATAGTGGATTTTGCGTGAGCTTAGCATAGGTATCCAGACGAAGCGCATCGGGGGATAGTGTTCCCAGCTGAAAGGGGATTTCTTTTAATTTCTCCATTAACTCGGGTGTCGTAGTTTTAAGCGTATTGGTTCGAATATGTACACCGGGAGATTGTAGTAGGGCCGATAAACCTTGTTCAAGTTCAGCAGGGTCATAAGCATCTTTAATATGATCCCAAAGAACAGGCGGGAGAGACCACCGTTCAGCCGGGTTTTCGGGAAGGATATCGCGATAATTATATGATTTAAATATTTTTGCGATCTTATCATCTATCCTGAATTCCTGTTTTAAACTTTCCTTCGGAAATAAACGCTTATAAGCATGAACTGTCAATAGCTCTGCAGATATTTTATGGTTTTCTCCGGGTTGGATCTCATTGATCTGCCAGAGATATAAGCGCAAATTGCGGATCATATCAAAATATAGCATTTCAATAAATTTTCTGTCTTTGGAGCCCAAATACCGGCGTTCCTGGAAATAGTTTCGTTTGATCTTGTCCGCAGCACGTACAATAAGTTCTTTATTGTACCACAGCGAAAATAATTCGCTGCAATGATTGAGTAATAAGGGTGTGTTTTTCATTATTTTATGTAAGCAAACTTTCTGTTAAGGGTTGAATAAGGCGTTGTTAAGCGATATATATAAATCCCGGATGACAAAGACTGCATGTCTAGATCAAGATAATGATCTCCGGGTGAATAAAATGAATTCAGAGGACTGGCAACGACTGATCCTCTAAGATCAAGAATATCAATACGAACCATGGATGCCTGTGCTAATTGAAAGCGGATTCTGGAATAACCGTTAAAAGGATTAGGGTAGTTTTGGGATAATTGAATGTCAATCGGTATATCAATATCATTTATAATTCCAACAGCATCGCCACGTTTGATACGTAAATTGTCTAAGAGGATTTCCCCGGTGTAAGGAATTGTTTGGCTTGTAGAACCCGGTCTGAGTTTTACATATATTTTGTAAATATTTACAGGAGGAATAGCAGATTCATCGATCTCAACAGGACATCCAAGAGTTCCCCATGTATTGGTCCATGTCGTTGGACGGGGTTTCATATACAGTGTATAAGATTTTCCCTTAGCATCTTTACAGTAGAGACGGAAATCGTATTCTTTTTCATCTGTTTTGATATCTAAATAGATCGAATCAGCATGGTGATTGAACAAAATATTTTTACTGATATAAGTTATTGCGGTTGAACCTGAATATTCATAATTGAATGAAAGTGCTTCCCAATTGTTTCCAGTTTGCATAGAAAGATAAGATACATCCATATTTAAATAACTCGAGGATAGCGTAAAATTTGATGTATCGGAAAATGATTCTACAGTATAATAACCCGGGTCGTCAAGAATTGTAATATTGATGGTATCTTTTATGCCTTGAATATCTGCAAAGATCATTCCGTTTCCGGGAGCTGATGCGGTGAAGATATCTTTTTCGATTGACCCCGTTTGGCCAATGAACTCCCACGATAGTGAACTGGGGTTAATAATGATCGGTGTACCGTCTACAGACTTTGCTGTATAGGTGCATTGTAAATTTTCATCCGGATATAATAGAAAATCATGATCGTTAAATGAAAATTCAGCGACGATGGGAGCCTCTTGCTGAGTAATGCAGTATTGAGGATTTTCATTAACACTCAAATTGATGGTGTCATTTTCAGTCATGTAATATGCAAGAGTATCGCCAAGCATCCCTTCAATTCGAACATAATTAGCATTAACCGGCAGATCGTGTGATTTTGCACCACTAAAAGTCCAGGCAATCGTGAGTGAATCATTCATATTAGCGAGATAGATATCATTTTCTGAAGAAGAAGTTTTAGGTTTTAATGTATCAGCTTGGGAAATGAGTTCTTTCAATGCCGTATATGCAAGTTTTGGGGTTTTGTCGAATTCCAAAAGACCAAAGTTATGCTCAGGTTCTTCTATAACTGTCCCATCATTTTTCAGATCATAATAAACAACAGATCGAATTTGCGGATCCATTAAACAAGTTAGAAACATTCGTGTGACGTATTGGGCTTGCTTAGCTAAAGATATATTTGGCCAGGCATTGTGAGTCGGATAACCGAATTCACTGAAATATATTGGTTTATCACCAACAAATGATTTCACACTGTTTACATATGAAACAAATTCATGTTCGGGACGGTAGGCGACTTGGTACAAGTGGAAGGAAATTGCATCCATATAACTTGCGCCACCTGCGGCATAGACATCTCGAATGAAATCCAGTCCTTCGATATATGGAGATGGATTTCCTATAGCCGGTGATGTAGCACATCCTATGACTATTACCGTTGAATCGATAGCTTTAATTGAATCATAAGCCGTATGAAGCAATGCAGTATAATCACTGGCATTGGGTTGAGGTGTCCAAAATAGTACTCCATGGTTCGGTTCGTTCCAAATTTCGTAGTGTTTAACGCCTATCGGAGAGAAATGCTCTACAACGGTCTGACAGTAACGAGCATAAGCATCTCGATTTGCTTGTGTGGTAACACCTGAACTGTTTGAAGCGGCATAAATGGAGTTGTTATAGTTTAGGATCATATAAATATCAATTCCGCGTGCCAGAGCTGAATTAACATAATGATCGATTTCCCGAGGAATGACATAAATGCCAGAATCCGTTTCTACATCGG
>JAUVKP010000288.1 GCA_030596185.1 Fidelibacterota bacterium
CGTGATCAACTCCCCTTCCAATCCGACAGGCGGTGTACTGACAAAAGAGGATTTGGCGGATATCGCAACAATTATGGAGGAGCAAGCCCATCCCTACTACAGGATTCTTTCGGATGAAGTATACGAAGAAATTGTGTTTGACGGTAATAATCACCATAGCATTATCAGTCAACCTGGGATGAAGGCGCGAACGATCATCATGAATTGCCACTCTAAAACATTTGCCATGACGGGTTGGCGCATCGGATATGTGGTATTACCGACACAAGAGGAAGCTCATGCACTCAGATTGTGGTCTATCAATATATATTCCTGTACACCTCCCTTTATTCAAATAGCTGCTAAGGAAGCATTGGATAATCCGGTAAATAAAGAGATCACGCAAAAAATGTGTGCACGATTTCAGCAACGGCGCGATGTGATCGTTCCTTTGATTAATGCAGTTGATGGGATGCATTGTACACGGCCAGGAGGCGCTTTTTATGCGTTTATCAACGTTGCTGACGTTTGTGAACGACTTGGTGCTATCGAATTTTCAGCACGTAATCCGGAGTTAACTCCACCATCGACTCTATTCCAATTATTTGCATTGTATAAACATGGCGTAGCGACTTTGGATCGATCCGCGTTTGGTGTGTTGGGCAGTGAAAAACAACACTACATCAGGATATCATTGGCATCGGATATTGAAACGCTAAAACTGGGTGTCTCCAAGTTAGCGGGTGCGGCTGTTGATGTGAATGGATTTAAGGATTTTTTGAAACAACCTGAATTGTATTTGTAATAACATCATTTCATTAAACAAACGTTCAGACGTAATCATCTGCAGACATGAGATGTATATATGAAAATAGAGAATGAAGAAACACTTCTTCATTTTGTTTAAAAATTAAAAAATCGGTGACAGCTTTTATTGATGAAGTCAAAAGTGGCCAATTCCCCGAGGAAAAACATTGTTACCGAATGAAGCACGGAGAACCAGAAAAGATTGAGAAGTTATTAAAGGAAAAGAAGTAATCAGATAAATTACTTCTTTTCTTACCGAACTTGTTAGGAAGATAAGGTTGTAGTGCAGGACGGGATGAATGTGAAATGGTAAGAAAGTACGTTAAGTATCAAAACAACAAATAACAAAATAATTGTCAATAAAATCATATTATATTATTACATTACACGTTATTTGTAAAAAATCTCCCGGACACTTGTGGTACAAGAGTCTTATCAGTGGAGATCACCGCTAAATAGAGGCAAACTGGAATGAATATTTTACAGATATCCGATTTACATTTTGGAACACGCCATTGGGATGGTAATGACGAGATGTTGCTGGATAAAATCAACTCATATCCCGCCGATCTGGTTATTAATACGGGTGACAGTACCACTGACGGGCTGGAAAGTGAGTATCAGGATGCGGGACAGTTCTTAAAGGGTATTACCTGTGAAAATGTTATCTCTATTATCGGCAATCATGATAAAAGAAATATGCGATCACATGAATATTTCGAGAAATACATCGATCATGATGAGATTATTTTACCATCAAGACCAGAACTGACGACCAAGAAAGACCTTTATTTACAGCGGGATATTTCCAAAACAAAAAATTATTTCACTGATCTTAATTATATTAAGATAGTTACCATTGATAGCATGACCGTGCTGGTTATCTGTATAGATTCCAATATTCTTTACGAAGAAGAAGGTTTTGTTGAAGAGGAAATTTTAAGGAGTATCTCCAGGAAGATCAACCGAATGAAATATGATAAGTCCATGATGTTGATTCACCACTCGATTCTGACCATGGATGCGGAGCCGCTCCGGAATTCCTTTCATGTGACTGATTTTGTCAGGGAGCATAAAATAGAGGATGTTTTCTGCGGCCACTCCCATCGACTGGATTTGAGAAAAAGTACAGATCTTTATTTTAAAAATTCTTTTACCCAGTACATGGTTGGTTCGCTATCAACAAGCAACCTTATGGGCAATGATAATCAGTTTTTATATTTGGAAAATTGGGGAACCGCTGAGATGCGGATTCATTTGATAAGAATTCTTCTTGACGATGATGTTATGAGTTTTACTGAAGAATTAATTTAGGAAACATGGAGAAAAATGAGCAGTAAATATTTCTGGATTACCTGAATACTCAATTGACCGGGTTGCATTCAAATGGCCTGTATAAATCCGAACGGATTATTGTTTCCAAACAGGCCGGTGAAATTGAACTTACAACGGGTGAAAAGGTTCTCAATTTTTGCGCCAACAATTATCTTGGTCTGGCCAACAATGCCGATCTTGTTGAAACTGGCAAGCGGGCTCTCGATCGCTATGGGTACGGCATGGCTTCGGTGCGTTTTATCTGCGGCACGCCAGAATATTGCAAGGTGGAAGGCCGGGTGGACATCATCACCGGTACGCTGGGCAAGGCTCTTGGGGGAGCATCGGGTGGCTATACTTGTGCCCGCAAAGAAATTGTGGACTGGTTGCGTCAGCGCTCGCGGC
>JAUVKP010000014.1 GCA_030596185.1 Fidelibacterota bacterium
CATACGAGCTAAAACTTTGATTAAAAATATTGATATTGATCAAAAGCCTCTGTCCTTTGTTTCTTGGGAACTTCAGCTTTCGATGACCAATCGGCAAAATGTGATCGGTCTGTCAATGATGGAAGAGGGAAGAGAAGGTTCAACCAATACAGAGAACGCAATAATGCATGCATATGAAAGCATGCAAGGTTTTATTGAAAATGAATTTCAATTAAAACTGATGGAATATTTTGACACTTTGGAAAAATAAGTAAAACATTACTCGTAAGACGTAGACAGCATTAATGAACAAAATAATCAATAGCCTCGGGTTTAAACCCGAGGCTATTGAATTTTAAACCTTAAACTTTAAACCTTAAACGCTTAGATGGAATTATTGTCATTTGCCTTTTGCTATTTATTCTTTTTTTAATTAGAATTCAGAGTAAAATTATGAATAATCATGTAAGGAGTGTGGACATGAATTTACATTGGTTGGACTATGGTGTTATCATATTGTTTTTCTTTGTGATATTTGGTATTGCCGCTTATTATTCCAAGAAAGCCAGTCAAGGTACAGATCAGTTTTTTCTCTCGGGAAGAAACCTTCCTTGGTGGTTGGCGGGGACCGCAATGGTTGCTACGACCTTTGCAGCAGATACGCCACTTGCCGTAACGGAATTGGTTGCCAAAAATGGTATCGCAGGTAACTGGTTGTGGTGGAATATGGCGATTGGTGCCATGTTGACCGTATTCTTTTTTGCCCGCTTATGGCGCCGTTCAGGTGTAATGACCGATGTGGAATTTGTCGAATTTAGATATTCAGGTAAAGCAGCCGCTTTCCTTAGAGGATTTCGCGCTCTTTATCTTGGTCTTTTTATGAATGTTATCATTCTTGGCTGGGTCAACAAAGCTATGGAAAAGATCTTTGTTATAACCATTCCTGAGATTGATGCTTTTCTTTTGGTTTGTATTACAGCTGTAATCATTGCTATCTATGCTTCCGCATCCGGACTTGTTGGAACATCCAGAACAGACAGTTTCCAATTCCTTTTTGCGATCGCGGGTTGTATTGTGCTGGCGATCATTGTAGTACGTTTACCGGAAATCGGCGGGCTGGCTATGTTGAAAACCAAGCTTCGTCCCGAATTGATTGAATTTGTACCCAGGATCGGTAATGTGACGGCAAAAGGTGTAACGGGAGGAGCCATGGCCCTGACCGTGGGAGCATTTATTGCTCACATTGGTCTGCAATGGTGGGGAACATGGTATCCCGGCGCAGATCCAGGTGGCGGTGGTTATATAGCACAGCGTATGATGTCTGCAAAAGATGAAAAGCACAGCCTTTTTGCAACTCTCTGGTTTACGATCGCTCATTATACCATTCGTCCTTGGCCTTGGATCTTGGTTGCTTTATCGGCTTTAGTTATTTTACCCAGAGCTGAAAATCCCGAACAAATGCAGATGGAAAATCCGCAAATGTACGTTATGGCGGAACAAGTATTTAAAAAGCCGTCATTGATGAAATCTGATAATCCAGCTTATCAGACAGAAGAATTTAAAGTCTATTATGAAAAATATGAAAATACAGTTGATCCGGGTCGTATGTATCCAAAAATGATGATACGCTATTTACCGAAAGGTTTATTGGGTCTGTTGATCGCAGTATTTTTAGCGGCCTATATGTCTACAATTTCTTCCCAGTTAAATTGGGGAACCTCATACATGATCAATGATTTTTATAGACGCTTTATTAGAAAAAAAGAAGATGAAAAGCATTATGTTAAAATTTCCAGACTGACCATGTTCTTAATGTTAGGAATATCGTTACTTGTTACTCGTTTTTTGCTTACTACTATTTCCGGCGCTTGGGAATTTATTATTAATGCCTCTGCCGGTTTGGGCTTGGTCCTGATCTTGCGTTGGTGGTGGTGGAGAATTAATGCATGGTCAGAGATCGCTGCTATGATAGCACCTTTGATTATTTATCCCATAGCTCGTGCTTGCGGATTAGAATCTCCTATGACCCTGTATCCGACTATTTTTGGTACGACATTGGTTTGGGTTATTGTAACATTTCTGACTAAACCATCCGATGAGAAAACCTTGAAGAAATTTTATAAAAAAGTTCATCCCGGTGGTCTTGGCTGGAAGAAAATATCCACTCAAATGCCGGAAGTTAAAAGCGATACGGGCTTTGGAAGAATGTTCCTTTCCTGGGGTGCAGGTGTTTTGCTTATTTACAGTTTTCTTTTTGGTCTTGGTAAGGTGTTTTTCCTTGAATGGTGGTCTGCTGTTATTTATTTCACCTTGGCGATCATATCAGGTATTATTATCTTTTTCAATATGAAAAAGCAAGGATTTGAAACTCTGAATTAGAGATGGAAAAGGAGTTATTATGTCTGGGTTAGTGATTTATTGTTCACGCTATGGTTCTACACAAGAATATGCGGAAGCACTTGCTAAAAGCATGAAGTGGGAAGCCATCTCATATAAAAATGTTTCTGCAAAAGCTTTGAAAGATACTGAAGCAGTTGTTCTTGCATCCAATGTGCGTATTGGCAAAATGGGCATAACGAAACTTGCCAAGCGCTATAGGAATATGATAAGTTCAAAATGCAAAGCGCTTATCGTTGTAGGGGGTACAGAGCGTGATAAACAAGATTACTATCTTGATATTGCAAAGAAAAACCTGTCTTTTCTCGGTTTGAAAGATGAGCAGATCTTTGGACTTGGCGGTCGTCAGAAAATGGCCGGAATGAAAGGCATGGATTCTTTTTTATTCAAGATAATGGATAAGATGATAAAAGATAGTCCCGGGAAAACTGAGATGATGCAGGAAGTAGACTATGTTGATATTCAGCATATTGAACCAATTGTGGCTTATTTAAAAAAATGAAATAAGAGGAAATAATGAAACGAATTAGTATAATGTTAATTGCTGTTCTTAGCATAGCTGTAAGTTTTGCTAAACCTGCTGGCGCTCCTAAACAGGAATTCCGTGGTGTTTGGCTATCTACTGTTGCAAATATTGACTGGCCGGAAGATAAATATGATTCCGAAGCAAAGAAACAGGCAGATCTTGTTAAGTTCATGGACACATTACAGTATAATGGTATCAATGCCGTGCTTTTTCAGGTTCGCCCCGCTTGCGATGCTATGTATAATTCCCCTTATGAACCATGGTCTTACTGGTTTAGTGGAACACAGGGCAAAGGCCCTGCAGTCGATTCCTTGTGGGATCCCCTGGAATTTGCCATTAAAGAAGCACATAAACGAGGTATGGAATTGCATGCCTGGGTTAACCCTTACCGTGCCGTTAAAGATCCCTCAAAAGCAGATAGTACTCAATATATCTCAGATCAACATGTAGCAAAACAGCATCCTGATTGGTTATTGAAGTTTAAAAACGTAGAAATACTGGATCCGGGTAAAGCGGACGTACGAAAATATATTACGCGCGTTTTTATGGATATTGTTACCCGATATGATATCGATGGAATTCATATGGATGATTATTTTTATCCTTATAGTCCAATCAGTAATGAAGATTCCTTGACTTTTGTCAATGAAAGCCGCGGTTTTGAAGATATTCATGATTGGCGTCGGGACAATATCAATTTACTCGTTCAGACCGTGTCTGATAGTATTGATGAAGTCAAACCTTGGGTGAAATGGGGAATTTCTCCCTTTGGTATTTACCGCCCGAATGTACCACAAGGCATAAATGGCTTTGATGCGTGGTCAGTCCTTTACTGTGATCCTCTGGCTTGGTTGCAAGCCGGAAGTGTTGATTATATAACACCGCAATGTTATTGGCAATTTGATGGTGAACAAGATTACGGAAAACTTATTCCATATTGGGCAGCTTTGGCAAAGAAATACAAACGACATTTTTATCCTGGACAGGCATTGTATCGTGCGGGTACCGATCGTTTTCCCGAAGGTGAGATCCCGCGTCAGATCCGCTTGAACCGTGATACAGATGGTTGTCAAGGATCTGTTTATTTTACAGCAAATAATTTTTTCCACAATCCTAAGAATACCATTGATTCAATGAAACTTGACCTATATGCAAATAAGGCGTTATGGCCGGTCAATCAGCACCAAAAAGGTAAGGCACTTAAAGCTCCGGTCGTTTTTTCTGAACGCACCGGAAAAGAAGAAGTTCAACTATCATGGGAAGTTGATCCTAAAGCATGGGGCTATGTTGTTTATCGCTCTAAAACACAACAAGGTCTCAGTAAAGAAGGGTCTACAATTCTGGATGTTGTTACCGACGGTTCCGGAACGTATATTGATATGACAAATGAACAGTGGTTCTATGCTGTAACTGCTTTGAATCCCTTTAAATTAGAAAGCCGGGTTACTCAAGCGGTTTATGATTTTGTAGCACCTCGTAAACCGGTATTTGCTTCGGAAGTAAAAGCATATTTTGTTCCCTTTGTCTGGAAAACATATCCACAGGCAGAGACTTACCATATTCAAGTTGCAACGGATAAAGAATTTGGTTTTGTTGTTTATGAAGAACAGCTTCTTGAACGCAATCGACTAAATAAAAAATTACCACGCGGCTATACCTATTACTGGCGAATAAAAGCGGATAATACTGAGAATTGGTCACCGATCTGGACATTCCTCCGTTAGTAAAATTCCTGAAAGGAAAGAAATGAAAAAAACTGTATTAGCACTTATAGTGCTACTGTTAACACTGAATTCACTTTTTGCTGAAGATATGCCGCCCAAACGCGAATTTCGAGCCGTATGGCTATCGACCGTTGTAAACATAGATTGGCCGAAATCCAGATATGATTCGGATAGTAAAAAACAAAGTGATCTAAAAAACTATCTGGTAAAACTTAAAGACAGCGGATGTAATGCCGTGCTGATGCAAGTGCGTTGTGCTTGTGATGCTATGTATAAATCGGACATTGAACCTTGGTCTTACTGGTTTAGCGGAACACAGGGAAGCGGACCAAGCACAGATTGGGATCCCCTGACCTTTGCCGTAGAAGAGGCACATAAGCTAGGCATGGAACTTCATGCTTGGGTAAATCCTTATCGTGCGGTTGTAAGTCCTTCTTCAATAAATAATAGCGGCTATATTGCTTCCTCGCATGTTACAAAACAGCATCCTGAATGGATACTGAAATTCTCAACAGTCCATATTCTGGATCCGGGTCTACCCGAAGTCAGGGATTATATTTCTGATGTCTTGATGGATATTGTAACCCGTTATGACATTGACGGTCTGCATATGGATGACTATTTCTATCCTTACAGCGGTATAACGACGGAAGACACCGCAACTTTTTCATATGATCCAAGAGGGTTTGAAGACATTCATGATTGGCGTCGTGACAATATCAATACATTAGTTGAAGGGATCATGGATAGCATTAATATCGTGAAACCTTGGGTAAAATGGGGTATATCTCCTTTTGGTATATATAAACCCGGTGTGCCTGAGGGTATCAGTGGGATGAATGCTTATAGTGTGCTTTATTGTGACCCTATTGCATGGTTAGCAAATCAAACTGTTGATTATATTACGCCTCAGTGCTACTGGCCTTTCGGCGGTGGACAGGATTACGGTAAATTGATCCCTTGGTGGGCTGAACAGGCAAATTATTATGGACGTCATTTTTATCCCGGACAGGGAATGTATAATGCATGGCGAGATAATTGGCCACGTGGGGAAATTCCACGTCAGATTCGCTTAAATCGCGCAACTGATCACTGTGACGGGTCAGTATTCTTTACCGCAAATGATTTTTATGATAATCACAAAAACACGATCGATAGTCTAAAGTTAGATCTCTATCGCTATCCCGCTTTATGGCCGGTGATGAGCTGGAAGGACAGTATTCCACCCGCCTCACCTCAAAATGCTTTGATGGCTGTTGCCGGCGATGGAAGCAAGACCATTACGTGGGATGCTCCCACTTACACTGATCCGGGTGATTCTGCTTATGCCTATGTTGTTTATCGTTCACCTTATCCGGTGGATGATATGTCAGATATGTCAGGCGCACAAGATATTCAGTTCCATCATGATCATATCTTTGAAGATGATGCTTCAGGGATGTATTATTATGGGGTTAGCACACTTGATCGCTATAAATTGGAAAGTCCGGTTGCTGTACTGGATCATCCTTTTGTCGACCCATTATTTCCTGAGTATGCTGAAACATCAGCACCTAAAGACCCGTCTATCAAATGGGCAGATAAAGCCGGTGCAAGTCAGTTTACATTAGAGATCTCATCATCAAATGACTTTACAACACCCATGCATCAATTTACACTTAATGATACTGTAAAAAATATTGCATTGAATTATCAAACATCTTATTACTGGCGAGTTAAAGCCGACAATACTGTTTACTGGTCACCGACCTGGGTGTTTACAACTATCTTAGCGCCACAGGTACAGCCTTTAACTCCATTTGCAAATATTGAAGGCACGCGTCTTGATCCCGTTTTAAGTTGGGGAAGTTTTGAAGATGCCACTTCATATGAAGTGCAAGTGGCACATAATGAAGCTATGAGTGATCTGCTGCTTAATGAATTATCTATCAGTGATACAAGTTTACAGTTGAATGATCTGGATTATGCTACAAATTATTACTGGCGTTTACGTTCAAACAAATACGATAGATGGACAGATGTTTTTAGTTTTAAAACCAAGGAAGAGTTCGTTGAGACCCAATGGGCAAGAAGTTCACTCAATCAAAAATATCCTGCTTTTCTCGATAGTAGTTTACAGGCAAGTGGACTTGCATTAGGTCGTTTTAATGACAAAGATATTCTACTTGTACTTCAAAGTCAGAACGATAGCATAAAAGTAAATGCTCTGGATGCCCAAACCGGTGATGAGGTGCCCTTTGTTTTGAATATGACCGGGATAAGCGGCGGACTTCATGCACTTAGAGATATTGAAATTACACCCGATGGTGTGATCTATGCGTCAAACTGTGTAGAGGAAACCGGTTCATTTAAGGTCTACCAATGGTTAGATCCTTCACAAGCACCTCTTTGCGTTTATCAAGCAGATGATGTTGCATTCCGATTGGGTGATCAATTAACGGTTGATGGAAATTATTATGATGGTACAGTAAGCATTTATGCACTTAGCTCATCATACTATAAATTGATCAAATTGAACTGGAATAATGTCAGTCAAGCTTTTGAAGCAGAACAAATAAGTCTTGGACGTATGCTAAAATCTAATGCTTCACTTGCATTGATACCGGGAAGTAATGGCTTATATGTCAATTCGATTGGATATTCTGTGGTTCATTTCAATGATCAAGGCCGCACTATCGGTATTATGGGTGATAATCCCAGCTTAGCAACAAAAGCAAGTGCTATAGAAGGTTTTGCCTATGATGAAAAAGAATATTTGGTATCATATTCATATGTAAGTGAAACAGCAACTGTGATCGATGTGATCGATGGCGTTGCAGATGCATTATTTGCAGGTTCAACTTATAAATTAGGTATGAATCAAAATGTTGGAGCAGTCGGTGATGTGGAAGTACTTGACAATGGAGATGGAACCTTTAACATTTTTGTTCTCGGTAATCAAAATGGTCTTGCTTCATTTACGTTTGATGCTGCTTCTGCTATGGTTGCTGTTGATGATGTCAGTCAGGCAGTTGATTTCAGACTTGGAAACAATTATCCCAATCCTTTTAATCCGATCACAACGATCCCTTATGACTTAGCAAGAGATACCTATATTGAGATCAAGGTACATGATATTCACGGTCGTTTAGTCAGCACACTATATGATGGCTACCAATTTGCCGGTTCACATGAAGTACGTTTTGATGCGGGTAATTTGAGTTCGGGTATGTATGTCTGTACCTTGCAGGCAGGTGATAAAAAAGTTGCAAGGAAGTTGACGCTAATAAAATAATATATTCAAATTGTAGAGACGCAAGATCTTGCGTCTCTACATCTCATTTGTTTTTACAATCCTCACATACTCCAAATATTTTCATGATATGCCGTTTTGGTGTAAACCCATGTGATTCGCAAATTAAATCTTGAAGGGTTTCAAGATCTTTGTCATGGAATTCAAAGATCTTGCCACAAGACTCACAGATCATATGATCGTGATGTTCTTTTTGAACTTCGTAGATCTTTTCATCGTTAATACTTCTGATATACCTGATCAAGCCGGCATCTTCGATGGTTTTGATACTGCGGTAGACCGTTGCTCTGGATATTCTTTTTTTAGCACAGCTCATTTTCTCGATCATATCATCGATCTTGAAATGCGCTTTTTGATTTAAGACAGCGTCAAGAATATGCAAGCGCTCAGGGGTGATATTTTTACCTTCGGAACGAAGATAAGCTATAAACTGTTCATGTGCAGTTTTCTTTTTCATAAATCGTCTCTATGAAGCAAATAAATTCATTAATTGATAGACTGAAAAGGATACAATCCAAGCGACGGAAAGGGTATAGGCGACAAATATCACGGTCCATAATTTTGATTTGCTTTCCTTAAGGAAAATGACCACAGCTGCAATGCAGGGAATATACAGGAGTACAAAGATCATAAAAGAGATACCCACCGCCTGATTATATTCCGGATCTTCTCTTAAGGATTCAGCAAGCGTTTTTGTCCCACTTTCGGTATCACCAATTGCATAAATCGTACCCATAGTCGATACTACGATCTCCTTAGCGGCCAAACCATTCACAAGTGCTATATTGAGTCGCCAATCAAAACCAAGGGGCTTAGAAATGGGCTCAAGAAATTTTCCTATACGTCCGGCAATACTGAAAGATAATTGTTCTGCTTTTTCTAAGCGATCAAGATGTTCCGTGTCAGCTTGCTCTTGCAGACGGAGCATTTTATATTTTTGATGCACTTCATCATTCTTAGGATAAGAACCGGCAAACCAGATAATAATACTGGCAAGCAGGATAACTGTCCCGGCTTTTTTTATATACATCCATGCGCGCATCCATGTTTGCTGTAACATGCTATGAGTCGAAGGCATACGATAGGGCGGAAGCTCCATGACAAAAGGTTCCGAGTCATCTTTAAATACAGTTGATTTTAAAAGTTTTGCAGAAATAAGTGCAATAAAGATACCAAAGAGATAAACTCCAAAGAGCACATTACCTGCTGTTTTTGGAGCAAAAAATGCAGAGATAATCACAGTATACAGGGGAAGTTTGGCACCACAACTAAAAAAAGGTATAACCATCATGGTGGTGATACGGTCTCCGCGGTTTCGCAGGGTTCTTACAGCCATCATAGCGGGAACAGAACATCCAAAACCTGTGATCATAGGAATAAATGATTTACCATGAAGGCCAATACGGTGCATAAGCTTATCAATGACAAATGCAACTCGAGCCATATATCCGGTGGCCTCAAGCACGGAAATACATAGAAAGAGTATGAGGATGTTAGGTAAAAAGACCAGTACACCTCCGACACCTGCGATTACGCCGTCAAGCAAAATGAACTTTGCCATTGATGCGGGAATAATTCCGTCCAGAAAATTTGTGAATAGCTGAAAAAGTTGATCGATCCACTGCATGGGGTATTCGCCAAGCCTAAAGGTCAA
>JAUVKP010000052.1 GCA_030596185.1 Fidelibacterota bacterium
AACAGGATATGAACTGCTCACTGCATGAACAGCGATACTGACAAAGTTACCTGAGAAAGAATTGTTTCCATCACCATTTTGAACATCTGCCAAGATTGGGGATGAATTGCTGTAACAATACAGACCCTTCTCAGAAACACTTTTATTTATTATATTATCTCTTAATTCAGGAGAAGATCCATTAGTGGCATATATTCCATAATCGGCAGCTATTGTATCTCCTTCAATTTCTGGATCTGAGCCATAACAATAAATACCATAACTTGTAACTGATACATCACCTTCAATCTTACAATATTCAATGGTGGGATCTGAGTCATCGCAATATATGCCATATTCATTATCTGTCAATGTAACACTTGATATAGTCGGATTCGAGTCGTCATCACAATATATACCATATTCACAATCATGAATATTACAATCTTCAATTGTCGGATTTGCATCTACTAAAGCAATTCCTTTTACCATACAATCGTATATCTCACAATTATCAATTGTGGGACTGGAATTATTACAATATACACCTAATACTGCATCATAAATTTCACAATTAGTTAATGATCCACTTGAACCTGCATAATATACACCACCCCAAGTACCTGAAGAGGTTCTGAACGTTGTATTTTCAGCTATTAATGTCCCAATAATTGTAAGATACCAGTAATTATTTCGTAAAATTAATTCACTACCGCTAAGACATTTAAGGGTTTTACCTGAAGGCACTTGGAAATAATAGTCATCAATAGTATGCGTACCTTCAACTTCAACTACTTCTCCTGATGCACACCGAGTCATGGCATCTGAAACCAAGGCATAATACCCCTCAATTGAAGCACCATTTTTGACACAGATATCTGAGACTACTTCAGCACCTTCTCCCATCGTTAATGTATTACCGTCTAAATCAAAATATCCTGAATTAATAACCAAAGTAACACCTGCCGGTAACGTCTCATTTTGGTCGAGAACAATATTACCATTTATTTCTATCGTTTGACCGCTTGTAGCTATAGAAACTGGCTGGCTAAATAAATTAAATAATCCGGTATATGATGTTGAAGATGAATATAATGCAACTGGTGCATTATATGTAACATTACTTTCAAATGTTATTGTACCATTATATTCATATAGAAAATATTCATCAACATCAATAAATGTACCACTTTTTACGGTGAGAGTTTTATTCCACCCAACCGCAACATCATCAGTGAGAGTATGTGTCATGTTTCCAGCACCAACCCAAACTTTAGAATTACTTGCGTATGTGCCTGAATGTTCAGTTTTAAGTATTCTAAAATCATGGTCATAACTATATGTCTGGTAATAAATATCATGATTTTTTTGGTGTTTTACTAACCCCAGACCACCCCATTTTGATACATAGTCTCTGCCACTAACAATTACTGCGGGATATGAATTTTGTATTTTTCTTGCAGAGTGATCTTCATCTTCATACGCAGTATGAGTTGCCTCTGCTTCTGTAGCTGGTATATATGATCTTACTAGGTCATTTGCCCACAAAGCATCGGTTATGAATTGATTTTTTGGAGCAGAGTTCATCCAGTAAGCATTACCACGATTCTCTGATTTAACCCATGCATAATAATGACAGTTATATGTTAGGGTTGAAGTTCCGATGCGTACTGCGTTTAATTCATAAAGAGAAATAAAATTGTCAGTTGTCTCATTCCACTCATCTAGTACAGATTGCAGTGGGTCTTCCCTCGGATAAACATAAACAGATCTCCCCTCGGGCGATTTAATATATTCAGCAAACAATGAACTAGAAAGTACCAACCAGAGGCTTATTAAAATTATTTTTAAGAATTTCATGATAGTTTCCTTTATTCCAATTATTTATTACAGAATTCTTGAGCTTTTATTATAACTTCATCAATGATGTTTGGATCATGAAGTTTGCCAGTATCAAGAAATAATGTCATCACGCTATCAATTTCATTTTCTGAATCAGAAAACATTGAATAACGATTTAGGACTTTACCCATAGCATATGCGCAAGATTCTAGACCAAAGAGAGTATGAATATTCTTGTAAGCTAGTTTTTGATTATATTTTTGCAATAAGCTTTCAATCAATACTTTTGAATCGTCAATATTTAACTGATTAAATATCTCGGGTTGACTTAAAAGAGTCTCTATATAAACAAATCTTAAAATGTGCTGTGCTTCTTGTTTGCTTTCCCAAGAAGAATTATAGGCATTTGGATTCATTTTTGAATAGATTTCAATAATTTTTTCAGGACCATCATTTCTAAGATTTAATTCTCTTAAACCGTTGAATTCTTTATATATTCTCAAATAGCCATCACGAGTCGTATTATAAGCAAACATTAGATTCCGTAGTGGGTGATTTAAATAAGCATAAACTAGTTTTTCAGTTGATATGGTTTTTAATTCTTCAGTTGGTATTTGAAGCATTTCAATTTTAACTTCAACAGATAATGTTTTCCATTCTTCCATACTTGGATTGAGAGAAAATTCATATTCATTGATCGCACTAAGCGATGTACAATAAATTAGCAGTAACAATACTCCCCAAACGTGTTTAATACATTTCATTTTGATTCTCCAATTAGTTTTTTAGCAGACAATAATCAAGAGGTTGGGCTGCAAGCACATAACATGCAGCAACTAAATTAGAAATTTGAGTGGCACATACATGTTACATCCTCCAATTGTTTTGGTATTAATTATCACAATTAAACTCCCATACAAAATAATTCGAGAAAGTTATACCAAACCAGTAACGTCCATCGACACGCGAAAGTTCGTCTTTAGAAATACTCATCGGAGAGCTAAATCCTATTTGTACTAGATATTCCCCTGGCGGGAGATGGGGATATCCTTTCAAAGTAATTGTCCTTTGGATAGATTCCATGCTACTAATTTTTACAAACCACTCTGAAGACCAATAACCTGTAAAAGGAGGTTGGTATAATATTTTCCACCATGATTTATACACTTTGTCAATCTCTATATTATAAAAAACAATACTATTGCTGAAATAATGAAAAATCTCGCTACCAGTTATATCCGGATCTAAGATATATAAATCATCTTCATCATTATTGGTGATAGTTAGTGTATAAGAAATTGTGGCCGTATCAGAATTTTCTAATACTATAATTGTATTTTCATTTAATGAATCTAGTGTGACTTCTATGCCACTATGTAATAAATTATCTTCTATTAAAGCATTTTTTACTCTTGGATTGTTAAGAGTGTTCTCGATATAGAGCCAAGACCAGTCAAATTTTAAAATATTTGAAGGGCATGCAGTATTATATCCCAAATCAACAAACATTGGAACAGGCACTAGCTCAAGTGAATATGCAGGGCTAAAAAAATAGCCTAAATATTCTCTTTGTCCATTTGAAGTAACTACAAACGGTTTATCAGCCCAATCTCTAGGAAACATTTTAAATGGTTGTATTGTATCCCAGCCGGGAATAAAGTTGCCTTTATCTTCTTTTAAATAGATACAGTGGCTTGACCAATCGTAAAAATCAATATCATCGCTTGTTAACCATGGATCAGATTCAAGTCTTAGTGAATTTAAATCTTTATCCATTACATCAGAGACAATTAATTTATCATTGGAAAGAAAATATATTGCAAATGGGTAATCACCTTCTGGCTCAGTTATACCATTACAACTCATCATGAATATAATTGGTAATAAAGTAAAAATAAATTGTTTGATTTTCATTTTTTGATTCAATATCAAATTACTAGTTCGAGTTAAAGCAAAATACATTTATTCTTTGTTTATAGAATAAACAATATTATTACCCCTGTCAATTGTTATTATTCATATTTCCATATTTATTATCATTCTATTTCAATATTCACATTTTGTGATAATACGATTTTGCGAATTGATATAAAAAGGGGGGTGGGCAAAAGTTATTAATGACCTATTAATAAACTACATTAGACATATTATATAGCGAGTTTTGTCACTTCCCTGTCGGTATTCTTGCAAGTAAGTAGAAAAATGTTGCCACTATTAATGTAGTTAATACAAAAGCCCACTCTCCTGAGCGGGCTTTTAGTCCAGCCTACGCTACCAACTTCGCCAAGGCTACGCTGGTCAAGAAAGCTTCGGCGGACGGGGAATTGAGAATTCAATTAAAAGATTTATCTCTTGAATAATACATTGGAATAAAAAAGAACCTCCTATCTCTAGAAGGTTCCCCGTACCGAAGACCGGACTTGAACCGGTACGGCATTAGATGCCGAGGGATTTTAAGTCCCTTGTGTCTGCCAATTCCACCACTTCGGCATAATACATGGAGGCGACGACCGGATTTGAACCGGTGGATAAAGGTTTTGCAGACCTCTGCCTTACCACTTGGCTACGTCGCCATTACAATTAGCCCGTAAATATATAAAAAATATGAATAAAAACAATGAATTTTTGTTGTAGAGATGGAGCAATGCTCCGTCTCTCCCAAATAACATTTCAATTTTCCTTTCATCAATTTTAATGTATATTGTTTCCTGATAAAGAAAGGTAATATACGCCCATGTCTAATCTCAAATTCCTCTCCCCCGCCCAAGTTCGCAATATCGCGAACGAATTCGGAAATCCCATTTATATTTACAGTGAAAATAAACTCAGGCAATCAGCTCGAGAAGCATTGAATTTTCCCAATGCCTTTGGTTTGCGTGTACGCTATGCCATGAAAGCAAATTCCACAGCGGAGATCATTAAATTATTTAATTCAATGAATATTCATTTTGATGCGTCTTCCTCTTATGAGGTCAAACGATTGCTGATGATCGGGATCGAACCGGACAAGATCCAATTGACAGCTCAGGAATTGGCTCCGGACCTGGAAGATCTGGTTGAAAAGGGCGTTCTTTTCAATGCTTGTTCTTTGAGACAGCTTGAAGCTTACGGAAAGCTCTTTCCCGGACAGCGGATTTGCGTCCGTATCAACCCGGGTATCGGCAGTGGTCATGCAAATCGCGTTAATGTTGGTGGTCCTGCTTCATCTTTCGGGATATGGTATGATTATTTCGATGAGATCAAAGCGATCGCTGAAAAATATGATCTTGTTATTGATACACTTCATACACATATCGGCTCGGGTTCGGATCCGACTGTATGGGAAAAGGTCACAAAAATGAATCTAGATGCTGTTAAGGCCTTTCCGAATGTAACGACCTTGAACATGGGTGGTGGTTTCAAGATCGGTCGTCTGCCTGAAGAAAAAACAACTGACTTACAGGAGATCGGCTCAAAAGTAAAGACATACTTTGAAGCTTTTTATAAAGAGACGGGACGAGAGATCAAACTCGAGATCGAGCCGGGCACCTATCTTGTTGCTGCAAACGGCGCATTGATCGCGGAGATCGATGATATAGTTGATACAGGTAAAGACGGCTATACATTTTTGAAAACCAATACAGGGATGAGCGATATTTTACGACCAACACTTTATGGTGTTCAGCATGAAATAAACCTGGTTCCTCGTGAAAATGAATTGCCTACAGAAACTGAAGATGTCGTTATCGTTGGACATGCCTGTGAAAGCGGGGACATTCTTACCCCTACTATTGGTGATTCCGAAGGTGTTGCCACTATCCCTCTGCCAAAAGCTAAGATCGGTGATTATCTCGTCATTGAAGATGCCGGTGCCTACTGTTCTTCCATGTCAGCCATCAATTATAATTCTTTTCCGCGGGTACCGGAAGTCTTGATCAAAGAGAATGGAGAATTTGTGCTTATTCGTAAACGCCAGACCATGGAACAGATGATAGAAAATGAGTTATGAATGGTGAGTGGTAAGTGGTGAGCACCCTACTACCTACTACCTATTACCTACTACCTACTACCTACTACTGGTTATTGGCAAAATGAAAGTGCAACACCAAAGAGGTGGTTGCATGAAGCCCAAAAGTTGTATAAATTACCAAAATATCATTAATCAATTTGAAGAGAAACGTTATGATCAAAAAAAACTCATTGCGTACAGAGACAAAGTCAATTGCATGTACTTTGAGGAAGGATTAAGCAAGCGAGAGATCATTAAAAAAGTTTCGATGAGCAATCATTTTGTAGTAAAATGGACTCAATCCCCGGAGCAGGATATGACAGAAGATCATCGTGGTTGGAAGCAAGGCGATCGCCGAAAATGGACACAAGAAACAGAAGATCGTATTAAGCAAATCCATCGCAAATTAAGTGAATCAGAACAGGAGTTTTTTACGGGGGCAACTGCTGTCAGTCAGACGTGGTTAAAAGTATATGAAGATGCTCCGCCACCCCTTAGAACCATTGGTCAAATTATGAAAGATTTGGGTCTACCGTCTCATCCAAAAGGTAAAAGTAAGGGTGCTGCCAAATACCTTCATTATCCCGAAAACACTCTTTATGGTGGATATTTAGGCAATCGTGTTATGGAAGCAGACTTTATTCAGCGACGCTATCTTCAAGGAAATGGAACACCTTTAAACTTTGTGGGATTCTCTGCAAAGAAAGACCCAAAGTTTAGGTATTATAAGCGCATAGAAGATTTAACAGTTGATAATTTCATTGATGCTTGTGATGACTTTTTGGATAAATTTGATAAACCGGATGTTCTTAAATTGGATAATGCTTCCACATTTATTGGAAGTGTATCCGGTAAACGTACCTTAAGTCGTGTAATGATATATTTACTTCAAAAGCAAATCATTCCGGTATTTGCTGTACCTAGAAAACCTTTCAGTCAAGGATCTATAGAAGGGAACAATAGTGTGTTCTCTCGCTTCTTTTGGAATCGTCGGCATTTTGAAAATATAGAAGATTTAGACCGCCAATTGGAATGGTTTAATGCGGCCTCACTCCGTTATAGCGGTTATGAAAAACCCGAACAAAAATTCGAACAAAAACTGTTTATACCCAAGGTTTGTTTTTTGCGTCAGATCCATGAAAGCGACACGCATCCAGGAAACGGAATGATCAATATTTTAAATGAAGAGATTTTACTTCCGGCAGATTGGATTAACTTTTTCGTTTTAGCAGAATGGAATCTTAATTCACAAAAACTTGTGGTATATTTGGAAGAAAATGATACCTTAAAAACGCTTACTGATATTAAGTTCAATATAAATAAAACTACTTTGAAAAAATTAACTCAGGGGGGTGCACTTTCATTTTGCCAATAACCAGTAAGAAGTAGGTAGTAAGTAGTAAGAAGTAAAGAGTAAAGAGTAAAGAGAAT
>JAUVKP010000083.1 GCA_030596185.1 Fidelibacterota bacterium
GGTAATATCTGTGTCGGAGAGTTTCCCGGTTCCAAAAGTATCTACAAAAAGAGAAACAGGCTCAGCTTTACCAATTGCGTAAGCCACCTGGACCTCACAACGATCGCAAAGTTTAGCGGCAACCAAATTCTTGGCAACATAACGCATCATATAAGCGGCAGAGCGATCTACCTTGGTCGCATCTTTCCCTGAAAATGCACCACCGCCATGTCGACCGAATCCACCATAAGTATCCACAATTATTTTGCGACCCGTCAGGCCTGCATCCGCAACAGGTCCGCCTTCCGTAAAAGCACCCGTAGGATTGATGTGAATCTTTGTATCTTTGTCCATCAATGTGCCGCAGATAGGTTTGATCACATGTTTTTTAATGTCTTCATGTAAACGTTCTTGCGAAACATCTTTGGTATGATGGCTGGAAACAACAATTGCTTCAATGCGGACAGGTTTATTGTCTTCATATTCAACCGTTACCTGGGACTTCCCATCCGGGAATAAATAGTCTAAAGTACCATTCTTGCGGACTTCAGAAAGACGATACGCCAATTTATGCGCAAGAGAAATGGGAAGCGGCATTAACTCTTCTGTTTCATCGCAGGCATAGCCGAACATCATACCTTGATCGCCGGCACCCTTTGAGTCTACCCCCATGCTTATGTCGTTGGATTGTTCAGAGATAGATTCCAATACACCACAGTTATGACCATTGAACCCAACGTCGCCGTTATCATAACCTATGTTTATTAATGTATCGCGCGCGATCTGCTGTACATTAATATATTCTGCTTTTGTAGTTAGCTCGCCGCCCACAACAACAAATCCGGTTTTCACAAAGGTTTCGATCGCAACACGTGAATTGGGATCAGCTTTTAATGCGGCATCAAGAACCGCATCCGATATTTGATCACATACTTTATCGGGATGTCCTTCTGTAACGGACTCTGATGTAAAAAAGATTTTTTCCATTTCTATTCCTTTTCTAATGACAACGCTAAAGTACTGTTGCAAGCATCAGAAAAAGTTATTATGGGGTGGGAGAAGTTCATAACGTTTTGACCTCGCCGGCCCACATCACTTTGCCACCGTAGCGTTACTCGGTTGGCGTTCCATTGAAGGAACTCTTGATGCAGAGGGAAGATATAATGATTTTTTACCTTCGTCAATATATTTTTTGATAACCTAGCATACAAAGATAAGGCAGTGCCCCGTCTCTACATTCTCTTACCTACCTAAAAAAGCATTGCTTTTTTAGGCGCTCTCCGTTAAATTTACCAAGGATAAATGTTAGGAAGTATTTATAAGTATATCGTTTTGTTAAAGGCTATTGAAAATCGTGTTAACGCAGGACAGGCGCCTTTAGCGAACGTTTTACCGAACGTTAAAAGCCCGTTCGGTTTTTTTTAAAGGGTAAAAATTGGAATATTTAAAGATCATCATTCTTGCCATCATCCAGGGATTAACCGAGTTTCTACCCGTAAGCTCCTCTGGACACCTTGCTTTGGCAGAATATTTGCTTGGAATAGAATCTCCCGGTGTAACGCTTGAGGTTTTCTTGCATTTTGGAACCTTTCTCTCTGTTCTGGTGATCTTTTGGAAAGACATTGTCAAGATACTCATTGCAGTTTTTGGTAATTTTTGGAAAGTTTGGAAATATCCCACTGTCATGAAAGTAAATGAAGACTTCGCCATGGGTGTTTATATTGCTCTTTCCATGATACCGGCGGGTATTGTAGGGCTGCTCTTTGAAGAACAGATTGATGGTATGTTTGATAATATTGTACTGGTAGGTGTTGCTTTATTGGTAACCGGCACGGTACTTTTTCTGACTCAATGGGCTCAAAATGAGCGCCGACCTGTAACGGGATGGAGGGCATTTTTAATGGGAGTTATACAGGCAATCGCAATTATTCCCGGTATCTCCCGCTCAGGTTCAACCGTTTCAATGGGTATGTTTTTGGGTATGCCCCGTGAAAAAGTAGCAAAATTCTCCTTTTTAATGGCGCTCCCCCTGATTTTTGGTGCCACGATCATGAAGGCAAAAGATGCTTTTGCCGCAGAAGGCTTCGTATGGTCGGGAATTATTATTGGAACAGTGACAGCATTTTTGTTTGGTTACTTCGCAGTAAAGTGGCTATTACGTGCTATCATTAAAGGACGGCTCTATATATTTGGTTTTTACTGCCTTGCTTTGGGTTTTTTAGCAATTATTTTTGGATAGATTATGAGTTGGCTTAGCGACTATGAACATGAAATAGCAACGATACGGAGCGGCAAGCTTAAGCCTGTCTATTTTTTGTATGGGAACGATTATTATTTAAGAGATACAGCCGTACAAAGTATTCGGAAAAGCATGGGTGAAAAGGGTATCTCTTACGATTATAGTTACTTCAATGCCGCTGAACTGGACGCCAATGAACTTCAAAATGTTCTATTTGGTACCTCGCTTTTTCAATCTACCCGTTGTTCTGTCATCAATAATGTCAAGGGTCTTTTGCCCTCGGCACGCAAAATAATGAATAATTATCTTAAGCAAGCGGAAGCCAGTAATGTTTTGATTTTGACGGCAGAAGAAATTGATGGTCGAAACGCGTTTTATAAACGCATTCAAGCTACTGCTACAGTCATGATGACAAATTCACCGTTTGAAAGCGAGATACCAGGTTGGATCAGGCAATACACTGCCAAACTGAACAGAGTAATTGACCTTAATGCGATCAATGAATTGATCCGTTATGTGGGCTCAGACATGGGCAAGCTTAGCAACGAAATTGATAAGGTACATATTTATTTACCCGAAGATCATGCAATTACCCGTGATGATATTCGTAAAGTAAGCGGCTATTCTAAAACGCATAGTATTGATCAAATGCTTGAAGCAATTGGTCAACGAAATAAAAGTTCAGCCGTTGCGATATGCAAAAATCTTATTGAAAACGGCATGAGTGATGTGTATCTCATTATTGCCATGTACCAGTATATTTGGAAATTGATCTTATTAAAAGACCAGAGATTGATCAATTCTCCCGATCTTTCGAAACAAGTTAGAGTTTATCGCCCGAAACAATTGGAACAGTTAAAATTCACAGCTTCGCGTTTTACCTTGACTCAATTAAGAAAAGCTGTTAATGTTTTGGTTGAAGCGGATCGCCGGGTAAAAACAAGCTCTTGTGACTCAATAAGCAATTTTATGATCACTCTTGAAGGAATATTAGCCTGACATGGAAAGAGAAAAAATTAAATATACCGATGAAGAACTGGTAAAACGCTTTCAAGATGGCGATGAACGCGCTTACATTGAGTTAGTAAAGCGATACAAAGACCGTTTGTTGAATTTTGTGTATAGATATCTTAATTCATTTGAACAATCTGAGGATGTCGTTCAGGATACGCTGATGAAATTATACACCAGTGCACATATGTACCGCGAGATTGCAAAATTCAGCACCTGGATATTTACTATTGCAGCCAATCTGGCAAAATCCGAATTACGGCGACTAAAACGACGTCGTGTAATCTCTATACATAGCATGGGTTTTGATGATAAGGAATACGAAATTCCCTCCGTTGATTATGATCCGGCAAAAGAAACCACATCTAATTATGGCGAAAAACAGATCCAGCAAGCGATAGATACATTACCGGACCAATTTAAAACCGTGATTATCTTGCGGGAAGTACAACAGTTGTCATATGAAGAAATAAGTCAGATCCTTGGTATTTCAATTGGTACGGTAAAAAGCCGGATCAATCGCGGTCGATTAAGACTACAAAAATTGTTGAAAGAATTAAAGGAACAATAATTAAATTGGAACATTTCAGAAACTGATGATTTTTAAAGTGGTGTTTAAAAAATTGCAGGAGGTACCGCGTATAGATGGATTGTTATAGTTTTGATAGAATCATTTCTGATTATATCGATGCAAACCTGAACGTTAAATTACGACAAGAAGCAAACGAACATATTAGTGTGTGCCCAAGATGCAAAGAGAAGCTTAGTGATTTGAAAAGCATTTTGAGTGAACTCAGTTCTCTGCCATGTCGTGAAACACGTCCCGATTTTGAGTCCAGGCTTATGGACCGCATCAACCAGACAAAAGAGCAGAAAGAAAGTCGTTTTATACGGGTGTTTCAGGATTATTCGCGGCCGATTTCGGTGATAGCCGCCGTGATGCTTCTTGTTGCGACATCGATATTCGTTTATACTTCGGTAGTTATACCAAACTCTCCGGGTTCCATTCCCTCTGCAGAGATTCGCAGTGTGGAGCCCAAGAAGTCCATGACAATGCCCGCAACCACCGCGGCAAACGTACGATCAACCTTGGTTAGTACGACCAATGAAAGCAATCATCCGGACACAAATAAGGTAGAAACACCGAATTATAACAAGCAGATTATGATGGTAAACGAATAAATAATTTGGAATTGAACAATAATTCCTTATATTTTGCCGCAATTAAAAGGACGAAGGAGCAAAAATGGCCAGACCACAAACATTCGGAGCAAAGATCGCCCACCGTGAAAAGACAGGAACAACCTGTACTGTATGCGGACAGCAGATCTCTTATGTTAAACATTATGCAAACGTAAAAAATACAGACGGCAATGTAAAATATAAACTAAAAGTCGTTGGTATCTGCGGATGCAACAAAAAGGATTATCTCGGTTAAGATATAAACCTTTTTCAAGTTTTAAACACCTCGATTTATCGGGGTGTTTTTGTTATTGACATGTTTTTTGACAGGATAACGGAATTTGTGGGATTGTTTTAGGACAGGATAACAGGATTTACAGGATTACCTTACAATAGGATAACAGCATTTGTGGGATGTGCTTGTATAAACCATACGAAGATTCAGGATATAAATTATAAAAGATAAAATTATGTTGTTATTCTATGCTTTTAAGGAAACAATAATTTTACAACCCATAACTTTTTCATTTCTAGGCTCAGACAATTTTCATGACATTTTTTAATGAATTACTCTCAATAATTCCTTATTATAAGAAGATGCATATGAAATCAACCATATTTGGATTGTTTGTACTGTTATTATTGCTTTCCTGTGGCTCGCAGGAGTTGGTAACGGACAGTCCCGAGAAAAAAGCGCTCAAACATTATCCCACATCCGGGATAACCCATTTTATGTATGGCGAAATATACCGATCAAGCGGGAATTATTCTTATGCGAATTTGGAATATCGCAAGGCTTTGGAATATGATACAACCACAACGATCTTAAATGCGATCGGAGAAAGTTATCGCTTATTGGGCAAGCATAAGCAGGCAACGAACTATTTTGAAAAATCGCTAAAATTAGACCCTTCCGACGCTACAGCACAATTCAATGTAATGGATCTCTATATGAAAGAATTGCAATATGAAAAAGCAATTCCAATTCTTGTAAATGAACTAGAAAATAAACCGAATAATTCAGATTATCTTCAACGTCTGGCAGAGTGCTATCGCGGTGTTGGGCAGCACGAAAATGCGTTAACAATTTTAGGCAAACTGATAGACCTTAGCCCTAATTATCCGTGGTCATATATTTATGCCGCTGAGATCATGCTTGAGGATGATCGCATAGCGGATGCGGCTCCATATCTTGAACAAGTTGCGAGGAATATCCCACCCAATAACGAACTT
>JAUVKP010000174.1 GCA_030596185.1 Fidelibacterota bacterium
TTTTACCGTGTTTACATGGGGCCGGACAGCATGTCTGCCCGCTACGCTCCCGAAAATATTCCTCTAAATGTAGATACATGGCTTAAAGTCAGCACAGAAGATCTTTCTGTCGGGGATCCCGCTTTTATTATCGGTTTTCCGGGTGTAACCACCCGTTACCGTACAGCGGCTGATATTGAATATAACGTAGAAAAAAAATACTTACCATATATCGCTAAATCTAAAAATCTCTTGGCTATCATGGAGAAATTATTCAAAGAAGATGATCAAGCTAAGATCCGTTTATCAAGCATTCATGCTAGTCTGAACAATTACATGAAGAAATATCAGGGGAATATTGATGGCTTCACTAAAAGTCATTTTATCAATGAAAAGAAAGCCGAAGAAGCTACTTTAAAGGAATTTGCAAATAAGGATAAAAAACTAAAGAAACGCTTTGCTCACCTTTTTAGCGAAATGCCCGCACTATTAAAGGAAAAAGGGAATTTCTATACTTACGATAGTATTCTTGATGGTTTCGGGTATTATAGCGGTACTCTTTATTATTTGGCGGATTACGCTTATGGAGTTGCACGGGAACGTGCTAAACCGGAAGCCGATCGAGATCCGGATTTCTCTGAAAAACGTGTTAGAGAAAAAATTGAAAAAATACAGTATCGCTTTTACAGTTATTATGCACCCTACGATCAAAAAGCCTTGGCTTATGCCTTGAACAAAGCTGCTGCGGCTCCGGATGGATTCTATTACTTTGAACTGCCTAAGGATCCTGATAATTGGGTCGTTAATGCTTATAACAGAACCAAGCTTGATGATCCCGATTATGTTGAACGCCTATTTTCTATGCGCGCTTCTCAGATCGAAGGGCTTGATGACCCTATCGTTCAGCTTGCCGTTTCACTTTACGCACCTAAGTTCGAAAAAAAAGAGCGCTTGAGAAACTGGTCCGCACGCATGAACGATCTTCGTGAGCAATATATGGAATTATTGGCAATCTACACCAAATCTCCTCAGTACCCGGATGCAAGCGGAACAATGCGCTTTACTTATGGAACTGTTGAAGGATACTCTCCCCGTGACGCCGTTTATTATAAACCTTTTACAACTCTCTCAGGTATGATAGCTAAAAATACTGATGTTTATCCATTTGATATGCCTCCAGAAATCTGCAATATAAAAGATCCCGGTCAATGGGTAGATCCCGAATTGAATGATGTACCATCATGTTTTCTCTTAACCACTGATATCACCAATGGTAATAGTGGTTCATCCATTATGAACCGGAATGGGGAATTGATAGGACTGGCATTTGACGGAAATTACGAAGCTATGACCAGCGATTGGATGTTCCAACCCAAGATCCAACGGACCATTGGTGTTGATATTCGCTATATTCTCTATATTACAGAGAAATTCGCCGGTGCGGATTGGATCATAAAAGAGATGGGGATTGGTAATCGGTGAATAAGACCTGCCAGCTTGATTCACCAAAGGTGAAATGCTGGCTGGTGGACATAGAATTTTTTAGTCAAATTCAATATTATCTTTTGAATATTTTCGCGATAAGTTTTCCCTATTATACTCTAATGTTAATTCAGAAGTTAGATGAATAAATTCGTGTTGATCTCCAAAAAGATCGAATACAAATTCTGAATTAGTCTTGTCTTTTTCATTAATAATTTCATTATAAGATGAATAATTCCAATCTTGACATTTTAGTGTCAATTTATGATGAACGGGATTACGGTGAATATAATAAATAAGCCACATCAAGTATTCTTCTGTTTTGATTTCTTTGTATTTGTATCCATGTTGAAATAATCTTCCATGTCTATTATGGGCTATATTGTATGAACGCGTATAGCTATTAAAGAAATTTTTTAAGGCTTGATCAATATTTATACTTTTTCGACCATCCGGCAGATCCTCCCAAGGTCGGACGCCAGCCGGAAGGTCTTCCCTCTCTTTTATCTTTATAATGAAGTGAAAGTGATTAGGAATTAAGCAATACGCTACAATATCGGAAAATGATAATAAAAAACGATGCATTTTTTCAATGAAATATTTGTAATCATTTTCAAAAATAAATAATAATTCATTGCCAATGGAACGATTATAAATATGATAAAATGAATTTGAATCAAATTTCGTGATTTTCATATCGTCCCCCAACAATATTAATTAATCATGTAATATGTTTTTCGACCAGCCAGCATTCATTCTTCGTTTTACTTCGACTGATCAAGCTGACAGGTCTTTTACCGCCTACACCTTACTCGTTACTCATCACTGCATCTGCTGGCGCCGGACTCCCAAATTGAACCTTTACGGTATCCAGGGCATTCCCCATGGCATAAACGGAATCAATATAGGTTAGAAGTTTATTGGGATCTGTGGAGGCATTGGTCATAAGATAAACCATGACCATTTTATAAGCGGTGGCACTGTTTTTGTAAAGTGAACGCTGCATCATCATATTTGAGGCTTGCAGATTCATTTTCAATGAATTCATAGAATAGTTCATGATATCCATGAGATTACGCTCAATGAGGTTCAGGTCGCGGATCATGTACTGCAATTCACGTGAAAGATGTTTTTGATTGATTATCAGTGAATCAAGATTGGTTTGAATACGCGAAAAATCGAACATGGAATAGTCAGTATCTTTAAAACGCGTTTTCAGCGCTTGCAAGGTATCTACATCAGCGATCAGGCTATCAATATAAATGCTTTGAATGCTCAGGACGCCCTGTAGTGAATCAATCTCATCATTTTTAATTGAAATTTCTCCCAGCACATCCATAAACATGGAATCTGTTTCCAGTTTAATGACTGAAAATAGTGAATCCTGAAAGTAATTTTGCCGAGTGTTTGCCATATCCATATTTTGAATGATCGTACTATCGGCAGAGAAAGTCTGCTTAACCAAACGCTCATCTTCAAAACGAACATAAGACTTTGTGGCACAGCCTGTTAGAAGGAGACCCAATACAATAATTAATATAATTCCACGCTTTATCATAGGGCTAACATACGGATTAATGCTGTTTTTGCATAGTGTTTAATTTCAGGATCAACACGAACTTCGTGCTCGGTGATACCATGTTTTATTTCTTTAAGAGTATTGAGTAATTTCTCCGGTGTGATCATGCTCATGGTCACGCATTGAAAACCGGATTCAGATAAAGGCACGATGGTTTTATCGGGAAATCTTTCTGTTAATCGTTGAACAAGATGCTGCTCTGTTCCGACTGCCCAGACACTCCCCTTTTCCGATTCGGTGATCATCTTAATGATCGTGGAAGTAGAACCAAACGCATCCGAAGCCTTTACTACATCTGCCGTACATTCGCCGTGAACGACGATCTTGATCCCAGGGTATTCGTTTCTGCGCTTAGTGACATCGTTCAGGGTAAAACGTTTATGGACGCTGCAGTAACCGTTCCAAAGAAAGACCTGTGATACTTCAATGGCCTTTTCATCCGGTAAACGATCAAGAGTGAAAATTGCCGATTCCGGGATACCTTTGCTTATTGCCGTATTTATTCCGAGAAATTGGTCAGGCAGGAAAAGGATCTTACTGCCTCTTTCCATAGCCCAATCAAAAA
>JAUVKP010000275.1 GCA_030596185.1 Fidelibacterota bacterium
AGACGGCATCTCTGAGTTGATCAAATTTTCAATTATCTGACCTTGGGTATTGTAAATGTTTGCATTCAAATGACCGGGTGTAAAAAGTTGATAGTTGATAGCCGTTCTTGGATTGAACGGATTTGGATAAGCTGCGTTCATTACAAAATTCGCTTCAATAATATCACTTGAGATCGTAAGGCTTACCGCATTATCGTTATAGCGTGTTTCAATATTCCCATAACTTAAGTCAGCAAGGACATAAGTATACGTAAGCCCTGGGATCACAGTGACGTCACAATAAGAATAATTATGCGGTTCGCTTGATGTACCGGCACCACTAATAGAAGCGATCGTTTCACCGTTACGATAAATAATAAAACGTGCGTTGTCGGTTTCTGTTGCGGATTCCCATGTGAGTTCAGCAGATCCATTCTTTTCTAAAGCTGTAAAATTTGCAAGTGTAATGGGCATGGGCGTTTCGGGCAGTTGGTTGCCTTCAAGATAGGGATAACCGTCGTTAGTTGTGCCTGACATGCTCCAGATATCATCGAATCCGTTGGCACCTTCATCCGTAAAATCCCAACCATTATTAGTATAAGTTGATTGAGTTTTCATTTCCAAGTTGGTTTTGCCCGTACCGGCACCACTGCTTGCCTGATCGGATGTTTCTGTGTCCCAGTAGGAGCTTGTGACTGTTTCTGAACTTGCAGTGGCTACTAAACCGCCCATATATGCTGCTGCTCCAATCAATCCGGTACTGTAAGAGTTAAGTACTGTTGCCTCATTTAGGTCACCCGCAAGTCCACCCAACCAGGTTACACTTGAAATATGGTCCATATTTTTTGATACGGAACCCAAGCTATAGCAATTCAACACGTCACTTCCTTGAACAGATCCGATAAGCCCGCCCGTGTAACCGGTGCCCGTAACGGTAACGTCGGCAAACGATGTTTTTGCCGTTCCATATAATAACCAACCTGTTAATCCCCCTGAATTGCTGGTTCCTGTTACAGTACCTTTGCAGTAACAATTTTCTATCGCAGCATAATAACCGGTTTGTCCCGATAATGCTCCTGTATAGTTCTTCCCGGTAATATTCACATTAAGCATGCCCAGATTCATAACAAGTGCATCTGTTTCACTATTACCACGTACATAGCCAAATAGTCCGGTATAATTTGACGATCTATTAATATATAGACTTTCTATGCTGTATCCTTGACCGTCATATGAGCCACTGAAATATGTGTCATTGTTACCAATAGGGGAAAATCCTTCATTGTTTCCTGCTGATGTTGCATCATTGGCATCATTGTAGAGATTAAGATCTGAATCGTCATCGCTGTCATCCCAATATTGGGTGACCGATGCCTCGATATCAGCTGTTTGGATAAAGAATTTATCCCAATCCGCACTTGTTTGACACAATTCCCTAAGATCAGTAATAGAAGAAATGTGGTAGGGATCAAGCTCTGTACCGCTTCCTCCCGTATAGGCGTCGGCAGTCAGAATTGAGAAATAAATTCCCAAAGATAGAATCATTATCAATGTCTTTTTCATTTTCAAACTCCTTGGTTATAGAATCAAATTCAAAAGTATAGGGTAGGCTGGTGAGCCTTGCTTAGAAATAATATTATCAGGATTGCATAATCATTCTCTCTTAAGCTCAATAAACGTTTCTGTAAATAATTACAGAAACAACAAGTAATATATAAATAATAACACAGGATGTAAAGTGATAATATAGAAACAGTAATAATTAAAATAAGTATTAATTAAGGGCGTGAAAATAAGGAATATTTATGATAGACCTCAGCGCTGTCGGCTAATGTAGAATCTTATTGTCTAAAAGTACAATCTCAAGGGGGATGAATAACAATAATGAATACCCGTTGTGTGAAACACAAATTCAAGTCACAAATTATCAAAAACACCATAAATAATGTCATCTCGACTAAGTCCGCAGCTGACGGACGCATGGAGAAATCTCAAAATAATCAAATTAAGTTAAAGATTGTTCTTTTCTTTAATTTCCGTAAAATAATTTGAGATTTCTCCCAGCCTACACTAAAGTTTCGGCTGGCAAGGCACTCGGCCTGACGGGCGAAGTTCGCCAAACGGCGAATGAAGACTGTTCGAAATGACATCAAAAAAGCTATTGACAGCATGCAATTCCCATTTTCTGATCTGTTTCACACAAGGGGTAAAGTAAATACCAAATTATAGCTTCTCATTTAAATATCACAAAAGGTATTTAACAAAAATAAATATTTTCATCATTACATAAAAATATTAGATTGTATGGTATTGTTAAAAAAGGAAAAATATGTCTAAAGAAAAACCTGTAATTATTATTGATGCGATGGGCGGTGACTTTGCCCCGGGCATTACTATTGATGGTACATGCCAAATGGCTACCGAATCAAATGCTCATTTTATTTTAGTGGGGGATGAAACTAAAATAAAAGAAGAACTCCTGAAACATTCCTATAATGAAGAACAAATCAGTATTGTTCATACTTCGGAAATGATAACAAATGAAGATTCTCCCAAAACTGCGATCAGGGAAAAAAGAAATGCTTCGGTCTTATTGGCTGCTAAAATGTTGAAAGAAGGTAAGGGTGATGCTATGGTCTCAGCAGGA
>JAUVKP010000106.1 GCA_030596185.1 Fidelibacterota bacterium
TTTCTCTCAAAACATTCGGAAGGATCTTTTCGTTCAGATCGAAGTTTTCAGGACCACCCTGGAGAAATGTTTCAAAAAGACGCTTTAAAATGTATCGCCCCTTGAATTCCAATTGCTCCAATTGGGGTGATCGGAAAATAACATCAACTGCCAGGCGCTTATACAGCTTGTTCTCAATCTCAACCTCAGGATCGATCTCAATTGCATATTTATAGCGATTACTTTTCACTGCCAAAGGGTGTTGGCGTTCAACAATTCGCGCGCCTTCTATAAATCGTCCGGTACGGGACGCAAGATAACGATCAAAATCTTCACGATGATCCAGTTTCTTGATCACGGTTTCAAGATAGCTCTCTTCTATTTTACTCAACTTGTGTTCAAAGACCCAGCGTTCGATCTCTTTGCGAGTTACGAACCCGGCAAGATAACCGTCAGAAAGATCATGGAGAGAATAAGCCACATCATCCGCCCAGTTCATGATCTGGCATTCCAGGCTTTGTTCGGGATAATGCTTGCTTCCATCGCTGACAAAATCCAAATATTTAGATTGATTGTCGTAGAGGAATTTGCTTTCTTTTTTTCTATCGGACCAAAGCACTTTGTATTTCAGAATACCATCAATGAATGCGCGACTTGGCTTCATGCCCTCGTCACCTTCGGGATCTTCGTGTAATTGTTCGGTAATGATCTGTAATGTCTGAGCATTGCCCTCAAAACCCCCGGCTTCTTTCATCAGGTCGTTCAGCATGGCTTCACCGGGGTGACCGTAAGGCGGATTCCCAAGATCGTGAGCCAGGCAAATACCTTCAACCAGATCCACGTCGACCGCGGTCTCATTGAAAACCGTTTTGTTGATAAAATTCACAAGAGAACGTCCGATCTGAGCGACCTCTAGAGAATGTGTTAATCGTGTTCGATAAAAGTCGTGTGCACCGGATTTAAAAACCTGGGTTTTGTTCTGCAAACGACGAAAGGCGCCGCTATAAAGTACGCGATCGCGATCAACCTGGAACACGGTACGATAATGATCATCGTGCCGCACTCCGAGAGTTTCGATATCGAAACGATTATAAAAATCTGACATTATTGAACAGAAACGACTTCCACAATTTCAGGAATTTCGTTTTTAAGTACGCGTTCAATGCCGGCTTTCAATGTCATAGTTGACATCGGGCATCCGTTACAAGCGCCGGTTAATCTGACTTCAACCACATTATCTTCACGGACATTGACCAATTCACAGTCACCGCCATCCATCTGTAATGAGGGGCGTACTTTGTCTAAAATTTCTTGAACTTTTGCTCTATCTAACATGATGTTTCCTTTTGTTTAACTTTCGTTCCTTTTTCAAATTCCCGATACCCGTAAATGCCGCCCTCTGCGAAGGGTTCCCGACATTATCAAAGCGATGAATTATAATGATATTTCATGCGCATTCAAAGATAATATGTATGGTGGGAATGCTAAAAAAACGTCCCCACTAATAACTAGCTAAAACTCAACTCTTAAGGGACTGATTAATGCCGGCCATTGACCTTTGGCAATATTTTTAGAGCCCTTAAAAACCAGATATGAATATTTTTCATAGTGCGGAACCAGTTGTCCCAAGCGTGGTAGAGATGCTTGATCTTTGGACAAAACAATCAAATAATTCGTGGCAGATTTTTTATCCTCAGCACTGAAGACAAAAGTATGTCCATCTCGCGGGTAAGATGATCCATTGATTGTGACGTAAGTTTCGTCAAGTTTTATCTGCCGGGCTAGGCCGCCTGGAAAATTGTTTGGATTTAAAAAGATTGTTGCATGAGCACCCTCTATCGCAGGAAGGCCCAGACCCCCTTGCGGACTAATATCTGTATCTGTTAAATTATCGCCAAATAAATTTAGAGGCTCTTCGTCTTTGGCTGAATAGTATAGGAAATATTTTTTCTCTTTTCCCAAAACCGCACCTACGGTGGGTTCGATCTCCCGGGGATATAGGTGTCGAAAGAGATCATAGTCTGGGTCCAGTTCGAAGGCACTTGGTTCACCGTTAAGTGTAAGTTCAATAATGGTTTTAGCTTTTGAGACCGAAATGCTTGTATCCTGATTTTTAACGCCAATAAATTTTACGGGGATCTTCAAAGTGTAAACATTGTCTTCAGGCTGGTTGACCTGAAATTTTATCTTGCTTGTACCGTTTTCTTTTTTAGTTTCCAATAACTCTACACTAATCTGGGCGGCGCCTACCTTGTCTACCCACTGGGGAATAATAAAATCAAGATCTTGGCCTGAGGCTTTTTCATAAGCGTCTATCCATTGTTCCCAGGTTACTTTTTCACCTTTGTACTCTGCATAGATATCTCTCCAGGCTTGGATGAAATTTTCTGAGCCAATCAATTCTTCTATCATGTGAAAGATCATCATGCTCTTGTCATAGCCAATTATGCGACTCTCGGGATTGTGTCGCGCTACAAAATCACGAACCGGAAATTCATTTTCAGCAGTTACATAATTCTTATACGCTTTAAGGATGTTTTTTCGATAAGCACGAGCGCTGGCCGAGCTGTGTTTCAACTTGTAGCGATAGTCTGCCCCATAAACGGTGAGACCCTCACACCAATTCCCCTTTTCGTAATCCACATAAATGCTATTGCCCCACCAGTTGTGCAAAACTTCATGCCCCAAAGAACTCATTACGATAAATGGCAAACGAATTACCTGTTGTCCCAGTAGGGTCCAGGCCGGCATACCATAGCCTGTGGGAAAAAAGTTTTCCGCAACGGTGAAACGCTTATAAGGATAGGGCCCGATCAGCTCTGAATACATTTTTACATATTCTGCTGTCGCCGGCAAATAGGTTTCAAAAAGACCGGTGTCTGCTTCAAAGAAATAGCAGTAAACATCAATGTCGTCTGCCTTGACGTGTTTGACTACATAAGGGGCCGCCATGAACATTAAACCATCAGATTGATACGGATTTTCCCAGCTTTGGGTCTTAGTTTTCCCATTACACTCACTGGTAATACTGTTTCCGTCTGAAACAGACTCCCAGGTGGCTGGTATCGTTACCGAGATCTCAAACTGCATCAGGTCATCATCACCTTGTGGATAATAGTATGAACTGGGGCTGAAATAAGCTCCCTTTTCAAGGATGGTTCCAGTAATTTCCCGACCTATATTTTGATTAGAGAATTTTGTATCGGCCACATCTGCATCAAAGGTTCCTGAATATTTGATATTAAAACTTGCCTTTCCTGTTATACCATATTCAAATAGTACCCATAATGCATCACTTGGCGGCTCTAATGCTAATATTTTTGTAGCCAATGCTGTTTCTATGCCCGATAACCCACTTGAGTCAAGGGTGTTGAAGTCAACGGGTATATCAGCAATTGTCAATGCTTCTATTTTCACTTCAGATGCTAAATAAAACATATTTACACCTGTATTTACCTGCATTAGTCCCTGATCTGTGAAGTTTGCACTATGTTTTTCTATATTCAGCTTAAAATCAAGTTGGTGATCAAGGAAAATGATCTCGTTGACTTCTGCCTGCTTACAAGAAACGAAAGCCAATATCAAAAAAAGACCAAATACCGGTATCATTCTTTTCATTTTTAATTCCTTTCAATCCTATTCTATTTGACTTGCTTTTAGGGTGTTTGATTTATTGGTGAGAAGGATTTAATTTCCCGATGTAAAATTAATAACGTTAACTACTATTTTCTGGCTACTCTATTCCGGCTTCTGTTTTAGGCTTCCGGCTTCTCATCATACGCCTCAATGATCTTCTTCACCAGCGGGTGTCTTACCACATCAATAGTGGTCAATTCACATATGGCAATACCTTCGATATCTTTTAAAATTTCAATCGCGGTGCAAAGACCGGAGCGCTGATGTTTAGGTAGGTCGATTTGTGTTATATCACCGTTAATGAACGCTTTTGAATTTACACCGATACGAGTGAGAAACATTTTCATCTGCAAGTCAGTGGTATTTTGGGCTTCATCAAGAATAAGGTAAGCGTCATCAAGAGTTCTTCCACGCATGTATGCCAGAGGAACGATTTCAATCACATGCTGATCAATATAAGCTTTAAATTTTTCCGGTGCGATCATGAATCTCATGGCATCATAAAGCGGTGCTAAATATGGATCAATCTTCTCTTTCATATCACCCGGCAAAAACCCCAATCTTTCTCCGGCTTCTACCGCAGGACGGGTTAAAATAATTCGGGATATTTCATGATTTTTTAAAGCAGCAACCGCGACGGCAACAGCCTGATATGTTTTACCGGTACCCGCCGGACCGATCGCAAAAGTAATATCGTTTACAAGACTTGCGCGGTAATAGGCTTCTTGTCCGACTGTCCGGGGTTTAATAACACCCTTGTGAGTAAATAGAATAATGGAATCATCCGGACCTGAATAGACTTTTTCATGATGATTGGTTTCCATGTTGATCACGGTATTTACATCTGTCGCATCCAATTGCTTTCGCTTTGGAATGAGATGAATAAGTTCATTTAAAACATGGTGGATCTGCTCTACAACTTCAAACTGACCTTCAATAATAAGGCGCTCTCCCCGTGCGATAATGGTTGCATTGAAATGCTGTCGCAGGAGTTTGAGATTCTCGTCCCGGACACCAAGTAAGACGATGGGGTCAAAACCTTTTATGATGATCTCGCGTTTGGTGTTGGTCATAGATCCTCTGCTTTTTGTGATTTTAGTCGATCAGTTTTTTATAATTCTCTTTTAGAAGGGCAAGCGTTTCTTCATAGCCGGCAAGTTTCTTGCGTTCATGTTCAACAACCTGTTCCGGTGCCCGGGAAACAAAATTTGGATTGTTTAATTTTCCGCTTACGGCTTTAATGCGACCTTCAAAACTTGCGATATCTTTTTCAAGACGTTCTTTTT
>JAUVKP010000163.1 GCA_030596185.1 Fidelibacterota bacterium
CTTTGCTAATTGCACGACGGACAGGGGATACATCGTACTCATTTATGATCTTGTTTTTCTCATTGTAAGTTTGTGATACAATATAGGGTTTTAATAAGATGCCGCCATTGGCAATAGCTGAGTAAGCCGCCATCATTTGCATAAGAGTAACGGTAACACCATGTCCCATAGCCAATTGTGAGAATCCAACAGAAGTCCATTTATCGGGAGTTTTTAACAAGCCGCCACTTTCACCCCATAGGCCAACTGCAGTAGGCTCACCAAAACCAAATTTGCGAGAGATATCGTAGATCGTTTGATTTCCGACCTGCTTAGCTATTTTTCCGGCTCCGATATTTGAAGAGTATACAATGACTTCCTTAACCGTTAAAAATTCATGGGGTTTTGTGTCATGTATAATTCTATCGCGGATCTTCCATTCACCATTTTCACAGAAAATGCGGGATGTAGGTGAAAAAATATTGTTTTCGAAAGCGGCTGCTGCAGGAATGAATTTATAGACCGAACCGGGCTCGAATTGATCTGATATGACGCGGTTGCGAATAATTTCCGGTGAGGAATTTCTTATGTTGTTCGGATTAAAAGTAGGGTAATTGGCCATTGCAAGGACTTCGCCCGTATTGGGATCCATAATAACGGCCATTCCTGATTTTCCTTTGTTCTTCTTAACAGCTGCGGCAAGCTCTTCTTCAAGAATGATCTGATATTCAATATCAATGGTCAGTTTGATGTTGCCGCCGGGTATAGCTTCCCTTGTCTTACTTTGATCCAGGGTGATAACTTTGCCCCGCTTATCACTTTGGATCCGTTGATGTCCTTTTACGCCTTTTAGAAGCTCATCGTAGTATTGTTCAATACCCGCTTTGCCCTGACCGTTGTCCCAGAGATAACCCAGTAATTGACCACTGGCATCCTGATAGGTATAAAAACGACTCATTTTCTTGTCATACTTCAAGCCTGTAGATGCTCTGTCCGCACGCAGTATATCAACGATCTCAGGTCTTACTTTTTTCTCAAGTGTATAAAATGTGATCTCTTTTTTAAATTGTGCCCGATAGAAATCGGGAGTTCTGTCGAAAGCTTTAGCAAGTGCATTAAAACAATTTTCAGGTTCAAGCAGGTCAATAAAACGGGCTCCGATAGTATATTCAATAATGTTGTCAGCAAGAACATGGCCATTTCTATCCATGATCAAGCCGCGCTCGGGAAGGATGTCTTCCGAACGCATTCCCTGACTATCGGCATAAGGAGCAAGTCCTTTAATATCAAATAATTGTATGGCTACAAGTCGTACAAAGATTACAGCTACACATGCAAAAATGACGATCGTAACGAGTGCCACTCTGAATGAATAATTATCCCGTGATTTATTTGTACTTTTTATCATTATTTCTTTTTTACGAAAATGGCATCAGGTTGTGGTGTTGAATTTACAAGACCGAGTTGCTCACCGGCGATCGACCTGATCTGTCCGGGGCGAGATAGATCGTTAACTTCACTTTGAAGGAATTTGATCTCTTGTTCTAATTTTATATTATTGCTTTTCATTGCAAAATTTCGAGTTGTTAAGGCATCTTTTCCATTGCGTATATACATATAACCGACCAAGCTTGCTACTATCATGAGTATGAGCAAGAAGTAGAAAAAAATATTACCATTCTTTTCATTCTTTTTGTCAGTATCCAAATGTGTTTTGATATTTGACTTTTTCATAATTTCTCAATAACCCTGCATTTGGCCGAACGACTTCGCGGGTTTGTCTTAATTTCTTCTTCAGAAGGAATAATAGGTTTTTTTGTGATCTTCTTGGCGATAGCTTTATGACCGCAAACGCAAACCGGTATCTCAGGAGGACAAATGCAGTCGGTAACGGCAGTCTTAAAAAATTGCTTAACAATACGATCTTCAAGTGAATGAAATGAGATCACGACCATTCTTCCGCCGGGATTCATCATATCCAAAGCATCAGCCAAACTTTTTTTGATCGCATCCAGTTCATGATTAACCTCAATACGGAGGGCTTGAAAGATTCTGGCTAGCGTTTTGGTCACATAGGGGCCATGAATAATGTTTTTAATACAATTAACTAAAGGAAGTGTCCTGAAGTAGGGGCGGGTTTCAACAATAAGTCTTGCAATGCGCCCGGAAAAACGTTCTTCGCCGTACTCGCGGAAAATATGTGTCAGCTCATCTTGAGAATAAGTATTGATGATATCAGCAGCGGTTAATTCCGTTTCACCCATACGCATATCCAAGGGACCATCCTGCATAAAAGAAAAGCCGCGTTCCGGAGAATCGATTTCCATGGATGAAACGCCAAGATCATAGAGAATACCATCAATATGCTCTATCTCTTCAATGAACATCGCCATTTTTATCTTATCGAAATTGTTTTGTATAAAATGAACATTTTCGTACTCAGAAAGACGATCTTTTGCGAATGCCTGTGCACGGGGATCAAGATCAAAGCAATATAAACTGCCTTTTGCATTCAAACGCCTGGATATTTCAAGCGAGTGACCACCTAGTCCACATGTTGCATCGATATACACACCTGTCGGCCTTGTGATGAGCTGTTGAACAGTCTCATGCAACAATACCGGCGTATGCTGGTACGAAATTGACATAATCACCCTCAGATTAATGGCAATTGTTCAAGCTTCTCAAAATCTTTGTCTGTAAGTGGGGTGTTTTCTTCGTGTTTCCTTAATTCCTCAGGGTCCCAAATTTCCATAAAGTCCATGATACCTATAATGGAGACAGTGCCTCCATCTTTGATACCAGCGATCTCCATAAGACGGGGAGTCAACATAATACGACCCTGGTTGTCCAGATTGCAATGAGTTGCATTCTGGGTGAAATGACGCAAGAAGTTCCGGTGTGTCCGATTTGCCAATTGCATCGAGGCAGTTAATCTGTCACGTATCGTTATCCACTTTGGCAAGGGATATACATCAATGTGATCAGAATCAATACCTTTAGAAATGACTACTTCAGTAACATTTTCCTCGGCCATAACCTTCCTGAATTGCGAAGGTATATTGACACGATGCTTCATGTCAACCGAGTAATTGAATTTACCTGTATAGTCTGAATAACCCACTCTACCTATTCCTTATTACCTCTGGATTGGGTGTAATAACCCATAATCTCCCACAAATCTACATAATGCCCCACAAGTATGCAAGAAGTATTTACTAAGAAGGTAATTGTGATTGCTATCACATTCTGGGATTTGTTATGGTTTTGAAATGATTAAAGGATTAATTTTGGTGTAATTATGAATTATGAATTATGAATTATGGATGATGGATTATAGATAAAATGATGGATGTTGAATGATGAATAAGAAAAAAAATGAATTACTGGATCTGAGTTATGATTATGCTTCGTTAATTGTTAAGCTCTATACAAAATTGATCAAAACAAAAAAAGAATATATAATGAGCAAACAATTGTTACGTTGTGGTACAAGTGTGGGAGCAAATGTTAGAGAAGCACAGAATGCTGAAAGTAGAGCTGATTTTATACACAAACTTGCAATTGCTCAAAAAGAATGTGATGAAAATATTTTTTGGCTTGAATTGATGTACGAGAATAAATATCTGACTAAAAAAGAATTTGATTATATGATACCCAAAGTTACATCAATCTTAAAAATGCTAAAATCTTCAATTCTAACAACAAAACAAAATTCATAATCCCACATCCATAATCCATAATTCCACACCCATCATCCCACATCCATAATCCATAATCCCACATCCATAATCCCACAACCATAATCCATAATTCCACACCCATCATCCCACATCCATAAACCAT
>JAUVKP010000003.1 GCA_030596185.1 Fidelibacterota bacterium
GAGAAATCTTAAACATTTAATAAAATTGTGTGGTTTGAGATCCTTCCCAACCTTCTCCGTCAGTTGACGGATACGGTGGACAGGTGACTATGCTCGGGATGACAAAAAGCATTCCCTATTAGGTGTTTTACCTATTTCACACAAGGAGTTATTTCTAATCTGATTTCAGAACATCGATTAACGATTTTTGATTTTCGAAGTAAATATTTTCTTCCATTCATAGTTTATAGTTTATAGTTTGATTTTAAAATGCCACAAAACTTCTCTCATAATTAAAACGTCCATAAAACAAAACTCCCCAAGAAAGGGAAGTCGTCGTACACCATCTAAAACTTTACCAAAGGAACCTCTTCGGGAAGCCTAGAACCAATGGTTGGCGGAAAAGAATCTTATTACTAAATTGATCTCAGAACATCGATTAACGATATTTGATTTATGAAGTAAATATTCACTTCGGAGTTCGTAGTTTCTTGTTCGATATTCGTAAATCATTTCCCCTCTTTTCCCCATACTCCAACACCCCGAATGATCGGGGAAGCCTAGAACCAATGGTTAGCGGAAAAGAATCTTATTACTAATCTGATTTCAGAACATCGATTAACGATATGTGATTTATAAAGTAAATATTCACTTCGCAATTCACTATTCGCCTGCCCTTCGAAGCTTAAGCGTAGAAGGGTTAATCTTTGTTCGATATTCTTCTCCCGCTCTCCTTCTCTTCTTCTCTTGACCCCAGCGGGGTCGTACAGAAATAGAAATTCATCCCAATAAAAACCAACAACCGCAGAGCGGTTGAACAAGGGGTTCAATTGATCTCACAACAAGGAACATCCCTGCTTCGTTCAAAGGGCTACCAGTCTTCGCTGTAGCACAGCCTTCGTAGCCGAAGCCACTTTGGCGTAGTAGACCTTCGACATGGCACGGTGCAGGACAGGCGATATATGATATTAGAAGTGACTATTTTCACTATTAATCGTGTTTCAACATCTATATTATTTTGTCTTCCGGCTTCCGGTTACTTCCAATTAAATATATTTTCACTGAATTTCATATGCAGGGTCAGGAAGAAATTCCTGAGGGTGTAATTCTGAGATGCGAAATCGGGATCTTCATAATTATTGAATGCATAACCTACACCAATCTGAAAATTATTAGCCAGTAAGTAACCGATTTCTATGGAAGAACCAAATTTTGTTTCATTCAATGGCATTAATCGCAGATATTTTACATCACAAGCGATATACCATTTCATACTCAGGTCATATTCCATTCTTAAGGCAAGATAATCGGTCGTGATCTTATCTTTGAAAAGACCGATCTCTTCATCGATCACAACACGTCTTGCGAAGCGGAATCCCAGTTCAAGTCTCTTGGTCGGTTGCCAATAATGATGAGATGATATAATAAAACGCTGCATGTTCACTTTAGGTTGAACATGTGTGTTTTCATTAATGATATAAGCTACTTTCACGAGGGAGTTATAACGATCGCTCCTCTCTGGACGAATAGCCAATCCCAATTGGTTATCGGTTTTGATAATATATTCACCTTCATTTGCTCTATAATCAATTTTTGAGTAAATCAATTTTGATATCATGGCAAAACCATGTGCAATTTTGAAATCCATATTGAACATAATATTGTTTTGCTTTGTATCACTTTTAATATTGAATTCATACTTACCCGTTGTTTTAAAAGGAATTTCCGGCAAATATTCATATGATACCGATAAAGCCTGATGCTCTGTGGTCGGTGTTTCAAATTGATCGGATGTGGACACATTTTCATATGCAAAATTTAAAGTGAAATCTTTTGTTACCGACCATTTGTTCTTTAATCCGATCGTTGCGCGATTTCTACTATCTCCCGTTGCACCGCCAATCTCATATTTTCCTGTCAATTGAGTATTATTTCCAATTTTTGAATCGATCCCAAAAACAAGTTGATTTCCGGCATTCTCACCCTCGATACGTTTGTATTTAACCAGAACTCCCAGTTTTTCAGTAATTGAATAGGTCAAACCGATCGCCGTATGGGTCGGTTTTGATTGATCTATGTTTAAAAGATTTTGATCACGTTCAATAAATCCGCTTAGTTTTTTGAATATCTGATAATCAAACCTCGCACGCAATAACTGCGACTGCAAGTTTGTTGTTGTATCACTTATAGAATTATTTTCTCTTTTTGCATTCTCATATGCTAGCATCATTGATATTTTTTCACCAAAATTTCTTTTATACGTCGTGTTAAATACCTCAGCGGCATTTTCATTAACAGAACCAAGTTTATTCAATTGCTTGTAATATTCTGAACTCAACAAACCGGTTTTCTCATTTCCCATCACTCCTTTAATACCGTATTTCTCGGAACCCGTCTCATTCGCTTTCCCAGTTTGGGATATATTGACAAAGGAACTGTCAACAGTTCTATAATAAGCTTTGACGTTTATGAATTTTGATGGTTTAAATTGCATTTCAGCTTTATATGCTTTACCTGAGAGGTCACTGACGCCAAATTGAGGGGTATTTGAAACGGCATATTCGCCCTTAAATGAAAGCCAATTGAACAAAGGCAAACTGGCATCAACGCCGTAAAGTAAATAGTTTGAAGATTCTTTTTCTTCAGCAATGGCTGTGGCACCGAGTTTCAGTTTTTTAAAAAATGTCCCGTCATATCTGACTCCGCCGATTATCGTTTCCTTCTGACCACTTTGGTATTCATAAGCCACTGTGATCGTGACCGGATTTCCCTCCGCATCAACACTGGGAACCGGTTGTTTGAACATGATCAATCCATCTTCATAATTGATTGAATAATCCTGAAATCTAACTTGTTCAAGTGATCTAATAATAATTTCCGAATGATATCGATCACGGGTTTGAATAATAATTTTATCTGTATACTCCGTAATATTACTTTCAGCAAGATAGTAATAGCCCGAGATACCTTCACCACGGATCTCATCCAGTTTCATTTCTCTGTCGCTTAGTGTAATAAATCCTTTCAGAGACTGTGTTCTGCCCTTTAAATTTCCAACAAAACCGTTAAACGTACGGTTATATGCAGTAAATTCAGTTTGATCAATAGCCGTATTGTAATCACCATAGATCAAAGAAGATTCATTGTGTTCCAGTTTTGCAAAGAACTGTGATTGGGTTTGCGCATCATATTCCAATGTACTAGCATCCCCATAGACAGCATATTGATCGGATGGATCGATATCGCGGTAGAACTGATCACGGTAATTCCTTTTTGAATCGTACGAAACGGTTAATCCGTATCGTTCGAAAAGAGTGCCTTTTGCGTAAAGTGCAACTCGTCCTCCATATAACATCGGGTTACCGAATATCGATGTTGAATCCTGCCGCCATCCTTCAACATCCGGTTCATTAACGTCTTCAGTAAACGCTTGATAATTCGTTGCTCCCCCACTGACTGATCCAACGAGAATAAAAGGGTGTTGTGGGGTAATAAAACGTACAGAGTATTGGAATACCTCTCCCATCAGTTCAATATCCAAAATAGCCCTTTTGGCTTCCTTTGGAGCCTGTATTTCAATTTCTATAACGCCATTATTTAGAGGTACTTGAATGCCTGCTGAAATACTGTCTACATCTTTTGATTTTATTGTGCCATAATCAATGCCCAGGGTCGCAATTTTGAGATGATCAAGACAATATCCCCATTCATCCCGAATTTCGAATTGAAAGCGTTTAATCGATATACCATCAGCCGGAATGCTCATCTTTTCCTCATAAGGAAGCACTTTTTGAGGTGGTCCCATAATATGTAAATTTCTTTCAGCCATATAGAGTCTGTTGAGAGCACCGATTGATTCGACCCTTAAGGATACGGGGCCATCGGGAACAATTACATTGATAAAATCATAAATACCATCTGCCCTAATCTCACCTCTTGATACCGGTTCTTCATTCAGATACAACGTCGCTTCAGCAAAAGGTTTGCCCATAATTGTGACGGCAATATGATGAAGATCTGTCACACTGTTTTCTTCCGGACTCAATATTAGCATTTGAGCATTCAAGCCCATGATGCTAAAGGCAAGCATGAGGTAAATCCGAAATATTTTTAATGTAACCTGTTTCAAGGACTTTATTTCCTCTTTGTGTTGTTTTTAATTTCAACACCTTCACTATTCGTTTTTTCGACTTCTTCCTTAATAGCGTTGATCAATTTCGCCACTTTTCGACTCACTTTTTTAGACTTTTGAGTCTTGATCGTAATTTCAACTCGCCGATTTAAGGATCGCCCGATAGCAGAGCTATTGTCTGAAATGGGAAACGCTTTTCCATGCCCAATGGTTACAATACGCTCGGATGAAATTGAATAATTACTTGTTAAATAAGCCTTGACACCATTTGCACGATTCAATGAAATAATCTTATTCAACATGTTGCTACCCGCATTATCGGTAAATCCTTCAACATCGATCGATATATCTCCTTGGCGTTTAAGTAAATCACCCAATTTATCGATCAAAGGTATAGCCGCCGGTTTTAACTTGGCTGAACCAACATCGAATAATGCTTCCTTAAGAGTGAACGTGAGTAATTCTCCTGGTATTCGAGTGCTACCTTCACTTTTTTTTGTTTTTGCATTATGTGTAACAATTTTCTTGGTCTTGATTTTCGCTGTTTTAGCGAAATTGCTTCCCTCAGTTTTTTCTATATCATCGGTATTTCCAAGCACGAAATTTGCTTTGGCAATACCACTGTAACTGACTTTGACCAATCGTGAATGAGTATCTCCGAGGAAATCGGACGATGAAAGTTTAATCTCAGTATTTTCGGGGAGGGTTTTTTCGTTTATTCTCAAGACATGGTCACCTAAGCTGACATTCGGTATGGAATATTTCCCAAACTCATCCGTTATGATGCGAATTCCTTCTTCGGTTATGATCTCAACACCCTTGACGGTTCTTTCGTTTTGATCATGCATATTATTGGTATTCTGATCAAAATAAACCTTCCCAAATATCAATCCACGATCATGGATCATACCGGGTTTTATCACTACATCCGCATTAGCGACGTTGGATGAAACAAGATATCCATCATACATGCTACCAGTTGCATAAGCGATATTCTCATTTTTGCCAATATGACTTTCCAGTCCTATAATAACACGGTATTTTAATTTCAATGTCGAGCCTGGTATCAACGTATCAGATAATGTCCATTCAAGCGTTTGTCTTAGTCCCTGCACCGTGATCAATGGATCAGAAATGACATGAGCATCAACATTACTTCTGCCTTCCTTATATTTAAATCCACGGGGCAGAATATCACTGATTAACATTCCATATAGGATCTGATCCTGACTTCTGTTCTCTAACTTAAGTGTGTAGGTAAGGATATCACCCGCTTCCACAACAGGCCAATTGACCGTCTTCGTCATATGCAAGAAGGGTGAAATGATCATCGTCTGTGAATGCGTTTTTTCATTATCCGCAGTATAGGCCGTATCGGGTCTTCCCATGATCATAGCTTCGTTGGTGATCATGCTTATTCCTTCGTCCCTTACCCTGGCATTAAATTGAATTGAATCCAGTTTATTGCCTGACAAACCGTTGAGATAGAAAGTGATCTGATTTCCGATCTCTTCAAATTCATACGAAACGATATCGCCCGAATAATTCAAAGATGAAGGGATCCATTCAAGTTCTGAAGGCAATGGATCGATGATACGTATCGTATCCGTTACAGGATTATTCGTTGTACTATAGACGATCTTATAACTCAGTGTGTCACCATTTAGAGCTTGTGTTCTGTCTACAGTCTTGTAAATCCTAAAAATGATCGGTCGCTGGATAATATTAAAGTTGATCATATTTTGTCCTGCTGTACCGATCACAACAGATCGATTGCCTACATGGTAAACATCGTCATCGTCGTTAATGGTTTCAATACTATATGCACCCGGATCAAGGTCCTTGAATATCCAGAATCCGCTTGAATCGGTGTATGTCGTATCCCTGAAACTTCCATCTGTCGATTTTGCTAAGGTCGATGGATCACTGGATTGAATAATTATCGATATATCCGGGATATTGATTGGTTCTTGAGTATTGTAGTCGATCAGACGTCCGGAAATACTGCATTTATCTTCAACCGTATTGGATTCATCGGGATCTTCAACATCCACATCGAGTTCTTTTTCGATCGTACTATAATTGCCGTACCCATCAGGGTACTGTATCCTGATGATATATCGTCCTGATGTATAAACAGCAATACTGTAAACACCATCTGTACCTGTCGTATCACTGCCGATTACGATACCGTCTTGTAAAACGGTAACGATCGCACCACCAACAGGTAAATTATCACTATCTGTGATAATACCGACAATCCTTAAAGCACTGAAAACAACATTCGTTGAATCACTGACACCGAAGGCATCCTGTAAATTTGCTTTCACCTTCACCGAGACATATTCCTGATATATTTTACTTGAGATAAGGTCAGTTTGTGCAATTCCATTCAATGTTGTAACAGTATCAGTACCGGGTAAAAAGCTTCCTTGAGTGGCAGATAATGCAATCATGGTGCCATCCGGTGCGGGTTGCCCCGTTGGTTGCATGGCATTGACTGTGATCTTTGTGTGATTAATCCCATTTCCAATGATCGTATCGGGATTTGCTGTGATACTCAGATCAAAAACATTAAGTCCGGTGATAGCGGTATTCGATCTGATATGGATCGACTGCGAATGGATGCTGGCCGTATTGGATATGTTATGGGTGCTTATCGGAACGTTGAGAACAACGGCCTTAATGAACAATGTGGAATCGGTGCCAGGCAAAAGGTCGCCGATATTCCAGTTTATACAATGATGATCGGCATTATAGGTAAATTGACCCTCTGCCACAATGAATTCCACATCTGACGTTAAAGTATCCGTTAAACGGGTAAAGGCCGCTATGCTGTTTCCTTCATTCCTAAACGACAATACATAAGTTAAAGTATCACCGCGAAATGCTCTTAATTGAGTTGATTTACTCAATAATAGCACAGCTTCGGCATTTACGGTCGTATTGACTGAAGATATCTTAGAGAAACCTTCATTACACTTGATTTCGGCACTGTTGATTATAACAGTTCCGTCATTCAAAGGAACGCTTGTCCGGACTTTTAATTCAAGAGATTCTGCTTCACTCATGTTTGCGATCACATCACCTACATTCCATATTACCGTGTGATGATCGGAATCGTAGACAGACGAGCCGTTCGAACTGACATAAATGATATGTTCCGATAATGTATCAGTAATCATGACATCTGTCGCAGCACCATTTCCCGTATTCTTGTAAGAGATCCTATAGTCGATCTCGTTACCGGCCGCGACGGCAGTGCTATCGCTTGATTTCAGGAAAGTGAGTTGGGGTGCCAGGACTGTCGTATAAACAACAACAGAGGCCGATTCGTCTTCATTGCAGACAATTCGGGCATTGTTTTCTAACACTGTTCCGTCAAGTATGCCTTTTTGTACGACCACAAAAACCTCAACGGAATCCTCTTCCCCATCCGAAATGGTGCTAAAGGACCAACTGATCTTATGGGATAAAGCGTTATACTGCACGTTACCAGAAGCAGACAGGAATACCAAGCCATCATCCAATGAATCACTCAAAACGAGCTCAGTGGCAGCGGAATTTCCACTATTTCCGAAAACGATACGGTAGTTTAACGTATCTCCCGGATGTGTCGTAGGGATAATCGTTCTTCGGATCGAAAGATCCGGTTGTAATATCCTTTCAATGATCTGTGTCAGGACCTGAGTGGAAGCGCTAATGCTTTCGGTACATGTCACCGTAGATGAATTGTTCAGTAACATGCCGGGACTGACCGCATCTTTCACAACTGCGCGAAGGGTTTCCGTGATAGAATCTCCCTCTGGAATTGTCCCGATCGCCCAGGTGACGATCCCTTGATAAAATTGTCCATTACCTGAACTCGAAACGAATTCCATTTGATATGGAAGATCATTGTAAAGAAGTGTATTGGTTGCAGGAGCATTGCCTGTATTGGTGACGGTTATGGTATAGGTCAGCGTGTCGCCGGCAAACGCTGTGGCTTGATCGATATTACTCTCGATCAGTAAATCCGGCCTAGATTCAATGGCTATCATGACCGGTTGCGATTGACCCGTTACATTTTCAACGGTACTAAATAATGCCGTATTCTCAATGGATTTTCCGGAAACAAATCCGGATGCAACAAGACATTGAAGATCAATACTGCTTGAAGCACCCGGCTGTATATTCTGAATAATCCATGAGATGTTCTGATCGTTAATTGTCCCAGCCGGTTGTGAGCTGAGATAAGTAAGATCATTTGACAAAGTGTCCATAACGCTTACGGATGAAACGGCTATATTTCCTGAATTTTGAAGTTCAATATGATAAACGACCGTATCTAATGGCATATAGACGGATGTTTCTACGCTCTTTGAGATACTAAGTTTATATCCCTGGCTTACTGTCGTGATCACAGCTTGACTTTGAATATTATATTCAAATCCACCGGGATCCTGATAATGAGCATAGGCAATATTCTCGATATTGGTCCCGATTGCCGTTTGGGCAAAAAGCCCCATAAACGACAATAAGATCCAAAAGACCAAAGAATAAATTACCTTATTTTCAGGAAATCTTCGTTTCATCACTTACAACCTTTCACTATTATTCTTACTTCATTAAAAAATAAAGCATACGATAACAGCTATCTGATCAAGAGTTATTGATTATGATCAGTTAATGGTCGCTTGAAATGATACAGAAGTTGAACCGCCCGGACCTAATTGAGGGACTTCAAAAATAACGGCATTCCCTGAATGGGTGGCTCCATCACCATCCGAAACATCTGTTTTTGTTGATGCCTCGATTTTCATCGTACCTGATTCATACGTTGTATTCTCAGGAACATCATCTGAGATGACCACTTGACTAGCAACACCACTTCCTGAATTTGTTAACGTACAACTATATGTTAAGGTAGTTCCCGGAGGTTGATTTCCAATGGGCGAAACGGTCTTACTCAAAGACAGTACTGGTGCAGTTACGGTTACAGTAAGATTCCCAGCATCTGAAACGGTTGCGTCACCAACTGATATCGCTGTCATAACCAGAATGCTTACCGAAGCATCGCTAGCCCCTGCAGGGATTTGAGCTTTAGCGATAAGATAGACAACCTCATCTTGCATCATGGTACCAGCATCTAGTTTACCGTCAAGATTTGAATCTGTTATTAGCACATCGCCATTGTTGATCAAGCCGTCTGCATTGTGGTCAAAATAAAATTCCCACGTTGTCATGGCATTCGTGTATGAGATACTCAAAACATCAGGACCATTTCCGGTATTTGTAACCGTCGTTGAATAATATACAAAGTCACCCGGATCACCAATCGTAGATTTGTCAATGCCCACTTCAACAGAAAATAATTGTGAAACTGTAAGTTTCGCACCTGTTGCATTAGCTGAAACAGGTTGTTGGGCTTCGTCTAATACGTTATCATAGTTGATAAGCGCAGAACTATTAATGATTGTAGCCAAAGGAAGGTCATCATTGACGCGCACCTGAAATCCGAAGTAACCCGTATTTCCGGCTGCTACATCTCCATTAAAAAAAGTTGCAGCATTAGCACTGCTAATATTATAATCGCTGCCGTCTGCATCAAGAGCATCGGTGAATGGCATACCCATTTTTGTAAGACTTCCGGGAACATAGGTTGTATTCGTTGGAATTGGACAAGTGACATGTACATCTTTGGCTGTTGCGCTACCATTATTTGCGCCGGTAAACATATACGTAATAATATCACCCGGTTTAGGACTTTGATTGTCCGCTGTCACGCTTAAGTCCATTACTGAAGAACTAAGAGTCGATATAATGCTTGAAGCATCGCTCACACCCGAATTAAATTGAGATGTCACTGTCAATGTTGTGGTACAATAGGATCCATCATCACCACTAACATTCGTTACAACGACAATAACATTGTAAGTGGCATCAGCTGCCAATGATGACGTTGCTGTTACCGTCGATTCGTCGACATCAACAACGCCATTACCATTAGCGTCGTAATAAAGCTCGGCTGTATTTACACCGCCTCCTGTTTCCACGGTAACCTTCGAAAGGTCAAAGGAATCCGTACCATTTCCGGTATTGGTAACAACTAATGGAAACGTAACGCTGCCGGAAAAGACAACGTTTGATGAAGTTGAAGCAGGTGAAATATCAACTCCGGCAATTTGCGTAACGATCGTTGTTACGGTATTGGATGTGACATTCGGCAAACTATTGCCGTTTGCGTCACGGTACTCACCGGTGGCAAAATTTGTAATTGCCGTACCGGCGGGTGTTCCTGCAGCATAGGTCATTGAAAATGCCATAAATACTGCAAGAATGCTGATTAAATACACTTTGGTTCTCATGGTTGAACCTCCTCTTGTTATATTATATATTTTTATCATTTGACTATAACTTCAAATTCAAGTTGTTGACTTTCATTGGGTGCCAAAGGCTTTTTCAATTCCCAACGAATATGGGTGATCATATTAGGTGAAGCTAATTTGACTACGATCTGCTCGTTTTCATCCTTCACCTTGTAAGTCGGAGGCCAGGACTGGAATAATCTGCCTTCATTGACAGAATACGTGATCTCCGCGTTTTCCCCTTTAGCACTCAAGGGCTTATAACTCACTCCTTGGGGAACAGGATCGGTAATGAGAGGATTTGACAATACACCCGTACCAACATTACTGGCGATTATCGTATATCGAATGATATCACCCGGTTTATAGCTAATCTGGGCTTTCCCCTCTTTTTCCGCTTGGCTCATGTTTACTTTAGTATCCACGACCGTTAATTCCAGCTTTGGCGTGCCTTGGGCAAAAGCCATAAAGCTCAAAACCAGAATCAGTACAATAATTCGAAAAATATTGTATTTCATTTTTATCTCCTTTTTGCTATTTAATTGTAACTTGATACGAAATTGAACCACTTGAACCCGGTGTTAAAGCGATACTCCGTTGAAATGATATATCTGTGACGGGGGATGTTTGGTCACTATTATAGGTGATACCTCTGTCATGGCTATAGGTTATTATCATACCGGTTCCGACAGCTGATGAGCTAATATACTCTGTCGTTTCAGGTATATTCTCTAGAATAAAAATAACACTGGCATTGTCATCTCCCACGTTGCTGTAATTGACTAAAAATGTCACTGTTTCACCGGGCTGAGCAGAGGTTTTGTTAACAGATTTCACGAGAGTTAATACCGGTACTATGACTTGGACATTTGCCGTAGGACCTGAATTTTTAACCGCAAAATTAGTACCGCTTAAAGTAACATTGTTCTTGTAATCGCCCCTCACGAGAGTACTTTTAGCTGTAAAGTTCTGGCTTACGCTTCCGGAAATAGGAACAGTCCAATTCCCCTGCCATGAAATTTGATCTCCATTCACAATGGGATTGCTGGTAGTTAAGCCACTGGAAGATCCGCTAACATAGGTAAATCCGGTAGGCAAGATATCCAAGATATCGGTTATATTTCCCTGAACGTTACCGGTATTTTGTATTTGTATTGAATAATTGACATTTGCACCTGAACTGACGATGGGTGTGGAACTTGTTTTTTGAACAGATATATTCGGTGATTGGATCTCAAAAGAGTCATAAATGTTATATGTGCCGGGATGTAAGGGATCTTCAATATAGATCGTATAAATATCGGATGGAACAGAAAGACCCGGTGTCCATATCGTTGTATTGACCAATTCACCGCTTGTCGTTGTGGTTATGACACCGCTCCACACTATGTTATCACCACTGTCGGTGATACGAGCGTTGCGGTTACCGGCATTATAATAAGGTGAGCTTGAGGTTGGCCATCTGAAACCGGATACCGATACATTTTCATTTCGATACCAAATACCGGCAGAACCGTAAGGATCACTATCCCGTGTATCATAAATTCTTGCATTTGATTCCATTCGATATGGCGTATAGATCATTGATTGTGAAAATTCTCCCGAAATATCTCTTGCCGTTCCTATAGCATCTCTTATTCTAATTTTATTGTCTTTATTGGTTGCATAAAACATGAGAAAAGGTGTTGTATTCGAAATATTTTTGCTATAAGCGATTTGATCAAGCGCTGTAAAAGGTATTTGAATATCAAGATATACGGCCCCCGGATAAGCAATGGTCCCGGCTGATACAATTCTTGCATATCCGGCAGAAATCGGAGATGACACGGTAAAATTTGCTGAATTATCGGGTATATTGTCGGGATAAGAATCTGCATTCGGATAGCAATACAGTGCTTGCGTGACACCATCAAGCTGAATGAACCAATCCATGTAATTGTCCACATCCAGATCTAATGCAATAAACCATGCGCCACTTACCAGTTTTCCGAAAATTTCCGGTGTCTGTGCAAGTGTCATTCTAAAAAATAAACTTGTATTAGACGACCAATAATAAGCGATCTCTCCATTATTATCAGGAATTAGATCAATAGTTTTAATTCTTTCGCTTTTCACCGAATTCTGATATACTTCCCAGTCATTATTCATCATCATCACCCAATCCGTGCTTATAGGCCATGATTCTAGTGCATAAAGACCGGATAAATTTACAGCTATAAGCAGAAGAAATAGTAAAAATAAAACAGATCTACTTCGGATATGAGTGGTATATAATCTGAATTTATTATTTACAATATTTTTTATCATAATGTAACCAGTCGCAAATTATGCTTTAATAGCAACATCAATGTAAATTCTTTGATAAAACGATATGACCACATCAATAATGTAATTTGATGTAAATCAAAATTAATGCATCTTGTTTTAGAGAGAGTAAACTGCATTTTAGTGTTTTTGTTTTATTGCTCAAATTAATTTATGAACTTATATTTCATAATACTATAATTTTATAGTTAATAATCTGTTGTTAGACGGTATCTATTGGGTAAATAGTTAGTTAAGATGGTCAATTATAAAGGATATTGGATATAAAAATAGGTGCTAAATGATCGGGAAGTAGATTATATTTTAACCATTTATCAATATTCTTCACTATTTATTAACTTATAACCCCTTGTGTGAAACTAATACGCAAGTGTAATACAACTGTCATTTCGATTGAATTTTCAGTCATTTGGCTGAAAATGAATAGAGAAATCTGGCTTAATGGTAAAAAATGAGGCTAAAAACCTTATAAATAATTGAATGTTAGGATAATACGGAGATTTTGATTTTATTAAGTTAAAAAATGAGAATTTATCTGGGGTTAAAACCCCATTTCTTTTTGAATTTCTTGTCCCCGCCTTAAAAGGCGGGGTTATTCATAAATATTCTTTTCATCCTCTACAATCTCTTGAATCAGATCATCCCAAATCAAGTTTGGAACAGGTTGAGACTGTTCATTGAATAGCAGTAGCTAAATTACTATAGTTCTTTGAATTGCCACGGCTTTTAAGCCGTGGATTAATTCATTAAACAAATATTGGGGTTTTAACCCCTGTATAAAAGATGAAATGAAAATCAAATTAATTGACCATTTTTTAGCTAAATAGCCTCAGAAATTACCATTAGGCCAGAAATCTCAAATTATTCTACGGAAATTAAAGAGAAAAACAATCTTTAAATTAATTTGATTATTTTGAGATCTCTCCATGCGTCCGTTTCCCGATAATTCGTGAAACAAACTTAGTCGAGATGACATTATTCATGGGTATTTTTAATAATTTGCGGCTTGAATTTGTGTTTCGCACAAGGGGTTATTTCTAATCTGATTTTAGAACATCGATCTCCTACGCTCCGAAACATCTTAGCTTCGGAGATTAAGCGTAGTAAATCCTTGTTCGATATTCAACTCAAGACTTCAAAAAAACCGCCCTATAAAAGAACAGCTCCCAACATAAGTGGAAGCTGTAAAGTGCGCTATCAGTCCCGAATCCCGATGTTTCGGGAGGGGAACCTAGAACTAACGGTTGGCGAATTATAGCCGATACTCTGTACTTGCTAAATTGATTTCAGAACATCAATCAACGAAATGCGATATGCGAAGTAAATATTTTCTTCCATTCATATCTCATCACTCCTATCTCATCTCTGGCGTTAAAAATGCCCCTATCAATCAGCAAGTTAGAGAAAGAGCTGCCCATTTGTTGCCAGTAAATATTTTACCCGTGGCAAAGTGTTTATTTTACAGAGAGTTAGGAATCTTTAGATTAAAACAATTCATTCTTTTTACATGTTACAATTTCATGTTGTTTAGACAAAATAGATAATGTATATTTATTATAACTTATTGAATTTAAGCATGAAATAATAAATATGGGAAGCATCTGAACCGACATATCGGAAACTAGTGTAGATACTATGATGATTATTCTGCATTTTCTGAATCATGAAACTCAAAAACCCGAAACCGCTGATAGAGATAGATCAGCCGGTTATGTTATTCCCCCTAATAAAACAAGGGTAGTGAAATGAAAAGACTTATGATATTACTTTGCTCAGTTGGACTTGTATTTGCCGGGACCTATAGTGGTGGAAGCGGTACGTCCGAAGATCCTTATCAAATATCAAGTTTGAACGACCTTTCAGAATTATGTCAAACATCAAGCGATTGGAATAAATATTTCGTCCAAACAGCAGATATTGATGCATCTGCAACCCAATACTGGGATGATACGGATGATAATAGTAACGGAAATGATTATGACGACGCAAATGATGCTACATCTACAGGTAATAATGAAGGATTTTACCCAATTGGTAATTATTCTGTTACAAAATTTACCGGTTCCTATGACGGCGATGGACACACTATTAGTGGTTTAACAATTGAACGCTCAACTTCATATACTGGTTTTATTGGTTGTGTCGATAATGGAATTATCAATGATTTGGGAATTATTACTGCAAATATAAGTGGAACTAGCTATGTGGGAGCACTTGCAGGAATAAATGATGAAAATTCCATCATAACAAATTGTTATAGTAACGGTTCAGTTTTAGGAAGTGATTTTGCAGTTGGTGGTCTGGTTGGTGGGAACAGATATGGAACAGCAAAAATATCATGTTGCTATAGTAATGCATCTGTCAATACAACAGGAGATTTAGCTGGTGGACTAGCGGGATTTAATTATCAGGCCATTCTTTCTAATTGCTATAGTGCCGGAAGTGTTACAGGTGCTGATTATGTAGGCGCATTTTGCGGCAGATTTACGGAAGGTTCCGTAGAGAATTGCTTTGCAACGGGAAGTGTTACTTCGGCAGGTACTTATGTGGGTGGATTTAATGGGGCAAATATTGATAATAATTGTACAGTTAACAATTGCTTTTGGGATACACAAACAACAGGAAAAGCTACCTCTCCCGATGGTACAGGCAAAACGACAACAGAAATGAAAGCATACGCAACATTTACTGATACTGAAATGACAGGTCTCAACACCGCTTGGGACTTTGAGAGAGATCCCTTTGATGATCTTGGAACCAATGAATACTGGGATATTGATCTCTCAGCCACAATAAATAACGGTTACCTTTTTCTAAGTTGGCAAAATGGAAGTACAATTACACTTTCAAGCCAATATAGCGGGAGTGGTACATCAGGAGATCCCTATCAAATATCCAACTTGGATGATCTAACGCGATTGTGTCAAAATAGTGGGAACTGGGATAAATATTTTATTCAAACCGCTGACATAGATGCATCGGCAACCCAATACTGGGATGATTCGGATGATGACAGTAATGGAAATAATTATGACGATGCAAGCGATGCTACATCTACGGGTAATAATGAAGGATTTTACCCAATTGGTAATATCGCAAATAAATTTATGGGATATTATGATGGAAATGAACATGTTGTCTCAAACATAACTATTGATCGCTCATCTACAGATATTGGAGTCTTCGGTATTCTTGCCGGTGAAGTCACTGATCTTGGACTTAGCGGTATTGATATTGAGTGGGGTGCATACTGTGGAGGATTTGCAGCCATTAATGATGAAAATTCTCTTATTAGCAATTGCTATACAAGTGGTAATGTCACATCAACCGGGAATTATGTCGGTGGTTTTGTTGGTGGAAACAGGTATGGAACTGCCGAAATATCAAGCTGTTACAGCTCTGTCAATGTCAATACTCCGGGGGATTATGTTGGAGGTTTTGCCGGCTACAGTTATGAAGCGATCCTTTCCAATTGTTACAGCACCGGTAATGTCAATGCTGCTGATTATGTGGGTGGATTATGTGGAAGACTTACTGCAGGAAGTGTTGAAAAATGTTACGCAAGCGGAAGTATTACAGCTACCGGATCAAATGTAGGTGGTCTTACCGGAATTAATTTAAGTTCTTGTGCTGTCACCGATTGTTTTTGGGATACGCAAACAAGCGGAAAAGCTACTTCTGTTGATGGCACGGGAAAAACAACATCAGAAATGAAAACACTGGCGACCTATACCGACGAATCTACCAGTGGTCTTACGACAGCCTGGGACTTTGAATCGACCTTGAATAATGATGCGGCTACAAATAATTATTGGGACCTCTCTCAATCAGCTACCGTTAATAATGGTTATCCTTTTTTAAGTTGGGAAAATGGAACGGATACAGCTTTACCTATAGAGGAAGAACCAACAGGAAATCCTCGTCAGGTATCAAGCAAAGAAAATTTATTATGGATAAGTAAGAATAGCAGTTCCTGGGGTGATGATTTTATTCAAACAATCGACATCTCATTTTCAGAGACAGATTTTCAAGGCAATGGAGTGTTTTACGATCTTGGACAAGGGTTCTCCCCTATCGGTAATTCAACAACGAAATTTACAGGTTCCTTTGATGGGGATGGTCACACTATTTCCGGATTGACAATTGATCGTTCTACAAATTATATCGCCTTTTTCGGATACTCAAATTCCTGTAGCATTACTGAACTGGGGGTGATCAGCACGGATATTACAGGAGGCTCTTATGTTTCTTCACTTGTGGGATATAATCAAACTTCTTCCATCACAAAGTGCTATAGTGGTGGGAGTATTAGTGGTAACTCTGAATACACAGGTGGTTTAATTGGTTTTGATAATAGTTCAACAATATTGAATAGCTATAGCACATCCAGTATTAGTGGCACAGATTATGTGGGTGGATTTTGTGCCGGGTTTAATGGATCTACTGTTACTAATTGCTATGCAAAGGGTGAGATCACATCTGCGGGTACCAATATAGGAGGGCTTAATGGAATATCTCAAAGCAGTACTGTCACCGATTGTTTTTGGAATACTGAAACGACAGGAAAATCCACTTCTGTAGATGGTACGGGTAAAACAAGTACTGAAATGAAAACATTAGCAACTTTTACAGATATTTCTACCGTAGGGTTGACGACAGCCTGGGATTTTGAGACCAATCCAAATAATGATACTGCAAATAATAATTATTGGGACTTGGACTTATACAATGGCATAATTAATAGCGGTTATCCTTTCTTAAGTTGGGAAAATGGAACGGATATTGCTTTACCTAATGAAGAAGAACCAACTGGAAATCCACGACAGATATCAAGTAAAGAAAATTTGTTATGGATTAGTAATAACAGCAGTTCATGGGGTGATGATTTTATTCTTACTGAAAATATTTCATTTGACGAAAGCGATTTTCAAAGCGGTGGCGATTTTTATAATGCCGGTGACGGTTTCTCCCCTATCGGCAATTCAACAACAAAATTTACAGGTTCTTTTGATGGCGATGGTCATACTATTTCCGGAGTGACTATTGATCGTTCTACAAATTATGTTGGTTTTTTTGGTGTGATCGATAATGGAAACCTTACTGGGCTCGGACTGACCGCAATTGATATTTCCTGTGGCAGTTATTCTGGAGGACTTGTTGGCATAAACCAAAATGGTGGGTCTGTCAGCAACTGCTACATTACAGGTACAATTAGTTCATCGGGATCATATGTGGGAGGTTTAGTTGGGGGGAATATTTATACTTCTTCTGAGATAGCTAATTGTTACAGTACAGTCAATGTTAGTATTTCCGGAACGATGGCGGGAAGTTTGGCGGGATACAGTTATGAAGCGATCCTTTCCAATTGTTATAGTACCGGCAGTGTAAGTGCCTCTGATTATGTTGGGGCATTGTGTGGAAGATTAACAAGAGGTAGTGTCAATAATTGTTATGCAACCGGAGAAATTACTTCTGCGGGGTCTCTTGTGGGCGGATTGAATGGTGCAAATATAGACGATGAATGCACAGTTACAGATTGTTTCTGGGATACTCAATCAACAGGAAAAGCTACCTCTCCCGATGGTACAGGCACAACAACAGCCGAGATGAAAACTTTATCAACATTTACAGATACTGATACACCGGGTTTGACTACTGCATGGGACTTTGAATATAATAATTTTGATGATACCGGAACAGACGATTTTTGGGATATTGACACTTCAAACACAATGAACAACGGATATCCCTTTTTAAGTTGGCAAAATGGTTTAACAATAATTATGTCCAATGAATTTCCATATAGCGGAGGAAGCGGAACAGAAAGTGATCCCTATCAAATATCCAACTTAGATGATCTAACGCGATTGTGTCAAAATAGTGGGAACTGGGATAAATATTTTATTCAGACTGCAGATATTGATGCATCGGCAACCCAATACTGGGATGATACGGATGATGACAGTAACGGAAATAATTATGACGATGCAAACGATGCTACATCTACGGGTAATAATGAAGGTTTTTCCCCAATCGGAAACAATTCAGTTAATTTCTCAGGCGTATATAATGGTAATGGGTCTATAATTGATAACTTGAGTATAAGTAGAGAAGATGTGTCTTATATCGGTTTGTTTGGTAGAATAAATGCTTGTGAGATCAAAGAGTTAACGATTTCAAATTCCTCAGTTTTCGGAGGAGCTGCCACGGGAATTCTGGCAGGCATATCAAATTCCTCATCCATATCCAATTGCAGCGTATTTTCAATACCGAATGGTTTCAAGGGTAATGACTACTCTGGAGGCTTGATCGGGTATGCCTACAATAATTCATTAATATCGGATTGCAGCAGTAATGTAACATACTCCTTTGCTTTTAATAATAATTATAAAGGAGGGCTAATAGGGTATCTTAATGAATCCCAAATTTCAAATTGCAGCAGCGAGGGAGTAGTTAAGGGAGTTGCAACATCCGGCGGACTTGTAGGGAAAAATGATAACGGTAGTATCACTAATTCGTATAGTCGATGTATGGTATCATCTACTTTTGGAAGTGCTGGTGGGTTGGTTTCCAATAATAACAATATTATTACCAACTGTTACAGTACTGGTTCTGTAACAGCTGGTTCGTTTGGATATTCCGGAGGATTGGTGGTAGATAATACTGGAACAGTATCAAATAGTTTTTGGGATACACAAACATCCGGGGAAACCACATCAGATGGAGGAATTGGCAAAACCACTGCTGAAATGAAAACCTTGTTCACCTTTACCGATGCAAGTTGGGATTTTGAAGAAGAAAGTGTAAATGGTACTGCTGATATCTGGGATTTGGATAATTCAGGGTCGGTCAATGATGGTTATCCTTTTCTAAGCTGGGAAAATGGTACTGAAATTGCGTTGCCAATTGTACTTGCAAATTTTAAAGCAGAATATAAAGATGGAAATGTTATAATTTCTTGGCAAACCGCTTCTGAAACAAATAACGCTAAATTTCTGATCTATCGCAATAACGAAGTGATCGCCTGTATTGAAGGATTGGGCACGACAAGCGAACCTCATGATTATGTATTCACAGACAATACAGCTATCCCGAGTGTAAGCTATACCTATGTGCTTGCTGACATCAGCTATGCCAATGAGGAAACTATACATAAGGATAAAGCGATCAGCATCACTATTCCTGAGAACAATATTCCTGAAGAGTTCGCTCTTAGCAATAATTACCCAAATCCTTTCAACCCAAGAACGGCCATCAGCTTCCAGCTGTCGGCAGACAGCGATGTAGAACTGTTAGTCATTGATATGAATGGTAAAAGAGTCGCAAGTTTGATTAATGATAATATGTCTGCAGGTTATTATGAGGTCAATTGGGATGCATCGGGATTCAATTCGGGAATCTATTTCTACCGATTGCTTGTCGGAGATTTTGTTGATACCAAGAAGATGGTTTTTATGAAGTAGAACTACTCCCCTATTAGATCTAATATATAGAGCCACTCTTAAACGGGTGGCTTTTTTGATGTACCGAAGACCGGACTTTCCAAAAGGGACCCCCTCGGGGGAACCTAGAACTAACGGTTGGCGAATTATAGCCGATACTCTGTACTTGCTAAATTGATTTCAGAACATCGATCAACGAAATGCGATATGCGAAGTAAATATTTTCTTCCTTTCATATCTCATCACTCCTATCTCATCTCTGGCGTTAAAAATGCCCCTATCAATCAGCAAGTTAGAGA
>JAUVKP010000189.1 GCA_030596185.1 Fidelibacterota bacterium
ATACCTAAGTGTAATACAACTGTCATTTCGATTGAATTTTCAGTCATTTGGCTGAAAATGAGTAGAGAAATCTCAAACATTTAATAAAATTGTGTGGTTTGAGATCTCCCCCAACCTTCTCCGTCAGTTGACGGATACGGTGGACAGGCGACTATGCCCGGGATGACAAAAAGCATTCCCTATTAGGTGTTTTACCTATTTCACACAACGGGTTTCAATTATATTTTCGTATTCTTCTCTTGTAAACCGGTCTTTGGCCAGATCGATTACATTTTCGAAGAGATCCTGATCCGTCAGCTGACGGACCACTGGACATCATTTCACCGATATGCATCGGCGCAGGCAGGATAACTATGTTGAGGGTATTTTAACTTATTTTATACACATTTTATATAATGTGACGATTTCTTCTTTCCCCATCGCCTTAGGTGCCCCGATCTGTTTGTGCTTGTTTCCAGCGGTTCGAAGAACGGAATCAGCAAGTTCCTCAAGTTTATCGCCGGGCAGATTCATATCTTTAAACATAAGATCGCGATCAATGCTTTTTAACCATGCTCGAAATGCAAGTATGGCATCATCGGCATTTAGGACGTTTGGGTTGAACACTTTCCCAAAATCAATAATCTTTTTCGAAAGCATGTCCTTGAACATTTCAAGATATTTAGGGAAGAGCATAGCAAGCCCACGTCCATGTGAAATATCATACATACCACTCAGGGCATGTTCAATTGAGTGAATCGGGAAGGGACCTTCGCGCCCGGCATCATTGATACCCACAAGCGCAACAGTTGATGCCCAGGTAAATGTGGAGCGGGCATCTTTGTCTTTGGGGTCTTTTTTGAGCCGGTCAAGAGATTCAACCACACTTTTAACCAGAGCCAGGGTGATCCCGTCATTTAAGACAGCATTTTCACCGGAAGAAAAATATGCTTCGGTCGAGTGTGTAATAATATCCACAGCACCATCGTACAAATAAGCGACTGGAACCGTACTCGTCAATTCCGGATCGATGATCGAGACGACAGGTCGGGCGCCATAACAAACAAACGCACTTTTATCCATCGTTTCATCGTTTGAAACAACACCATATGCATTTCCTTCGGAGCCGGTTGCACTGAGAGTTGGGATACAGATTACCGGTAAAGACTCATGTACCGTTTTGTGTCCTGCAGTATAATCCCAGATCGAACCGTCATTTTTGGCTACCATGGCAACGCCTTTTGCCGCATCCATGGCAGAACCACCACCCAAACCGACCACTACATCAACATTCAGGTTTTTGGCCAGTCGACCACCGGCATCAATCATGCTTACGCGAGGATTGGGCATTACTTTGTCATAGACGTCCGCGCGGACCCCAGCTTCCTCAAGTTGATTCAGTAAATGATCAAGATAACCGTTTTTTACAACTGAACCTGAAGAACAAACAATAAGGACTTTTAGGGCATGTCGTCGAATTTCTTTTCCGGCGCGTAGGAAAACCCCATGTCCAAAAACGAACTTCGTTGGCATATGTAAGGTGAATTCGTGCATAGTATCCTCCATAAATATTTATGATGAAAATTAATAAAAAATTACACATGATGAAAAGGAATAATATTGAAGGAGTGGGGGTGTAGGATGTAAGGTGTAAAGGCATACAGATCACTAAAATAACTTTTTATACCTATATACCCTAGACCCCTACGCCATTATACCTCATACTCTAAACCTTTCTTCCTAAACTCATTTGTCTTTTCGTCAACATTGTTTACATTACATGACAAAATATTGAGGAAAACATGTTCACACTGATCCCAGCTTTTAAATATGGTTGGCAAGAAATGCACAAAAAGATTTGGGTCTTTTTGCTACTTACACTTTTGTATTCATTGGCTGATATCTCTAACAGTTATCTGATAAAAGATGTGATCTTTACTGAAGACATGAACGTAATGCAATTTCTTGAGATACTACCTGCAAACTTTATGCTAATAATAAGCATTACAAGCATTGCCCTGATCTGTTTAAGTTTCTTTGTGGTCACCTTTGTTTTGGCTGGCTTGCGTGGTGTTCAGCCCCTGATTTACTTGCGCATGAAAATAAAGCGTTTTCCCATGTATGTTCTAGCCATGATATTAAAAATGTTGGCGATCGGAGCAGGCTTACTACTGTTTATTGTACCGGGACTTATTTTACTCCTAGCCTTTTACTTTATGGAATTTCTTATTGTTGACCGCGATATGCCGCTGCTTGATGCTTTCCGTGAGAGCTGGAAGATGACCAAAGGATTTCGCACCGGAATCTTTTTCTTTGAGGTGAATCTTTTTATTATCGGATACCTCCTGGCGTTTCCTCAAAATCTCTGGCCGGACACCATGATGACATATGCTATTATTGCGTTGATCAACGTAGTATGGTTGCCTATTTCCTGGAATGCACAAGGATTTTTATATCAATTTGTCTCCGAGAGCCAAGTTGAAAAGTAAAGAGCAATACCAAGTGCGCACACAGTTAAACGTCTGTTTGGCAACTACAAACTGCCACCCCATAGCTTCCGACTTCCGAATCTTTAATTCCGCCTTTTATTTTTAATAATTTTAAACTATAATACAAAGCACAGGGACTGACCCAAACCCATTTAATACTGAAACTAGGAGCAACCATGGAAACATATGGCTGGCTTTCGCTTTTACCCCCACTGCTTGCAATTGGATTGGCCATTAAAACACGTCAGGTATTTCTTTCTCTTGGTGCCGGAATTTGGCTTGGTTGGACCGTATTAAGTCACTGGAATCCCCTTCAGGGTGCCGTTTCGATGCTGGGTTCGATCGTACATGTTTTTCAGGATCCAGGAAATACCCGTGTAATCATTTTTTCCGCATTGGTTGGTTCTTTGATTGCACTGACCCAACGATCCGGGGGGATCGATGGCTTTGTTGAATATATTCTCAATAAAAAATGGATCAAATCACGCAAAAGCGCACACATGCTTGCATGGACGCTTGGTGTGGTGATTTTTATAGAATCCAGTATTAAAATCTTGATTGTCGGCTCTGTGTGCCGTCCGCTTTATGATAAAATGGGTATTTCCCGAGAGAAACTTGCCTATATCGCTGACTCGACATCGGCACCGATCTGTATGCTGATTCCCCTGAACGCTTGGGGCGCTTTTACTATTGGCTTGCTGACGACCCAAGGTGTCCAAAATGCCACGCAAGTCCTGATCAAATCTATTCCTCTTAATTTTTATTCAATTATCGCGGTCTTGACCGTGTTATTCTTTATTCTAACACCCTTCGATTTTGGCAAAATGAAAAAAGCCGAAAAACGCGTTCGCGAAGAAGGCAAGATATTACCTGATGGCGCTATTCCCATGATGGATGAAAATCTTACGGGACTAAAAGCGAAAGATGGCATAAAAAAATTAGCGCGAAATATGATCGTCCCT
>JAUVKP010000135.1 GCA_030596185.1 Fidelibacterota bacterium
CTGTGTTCGGGCCTTCCCATGTGTAGCCGGCGCCGCTTTCAAGAGGGGTGAAAACTGTGGTAGTATCTTCTGAATCCCAAATAGGCCAAAGATGATTTTCATATAGGCCAATGATCTCATCTTGAATTGCATAAGCAGGTGCTGCAATTTCGTAGTTTTTTTCTAATGTTGCTGATTTTGGGAGGAAAATTCCCACCAGAAAGAAAAGAACAATACATCCTAATAATACAAGACTGAGTACTTTAAAAAATTTCATTCAAATGCTCCTTATTTAAGAAAGCTGTTTATTTGTAATTAACCTATATCTTTTTCTTTTCTATTTTATAATGATACACGATCAAAGCAATACCACCTAAAACCATGAAGAAACTTAACAGTTGTCCCATGGTCACCCAGCCAAACAAAAAACCGAGTTGTGCATCCGGCTGGCGAAAGAATTCACAGAAAGTCCGAAATACTGCGTAGCCAATCAGTAAAGCACCAATACGGATAGAGCCCGTTGCATTTTTCTTGTGCAACAAGAGCATAATAAGAAATAGCAGCAATCCTTCTGTGAGTGCTTCATAGAGTTGAGAAGGATGTCGTGCTTGAATATAACCCGATTCGATGTACTGGCGAACGATCTTCAAGGGTGTTTCAAAGGATAAGCCCGCTTCTCCGGGAAAATACATGGCCCACTTGACCTCGGATACCCGTCCCCAAAGTTCGCCATTGAGAAAGTTCCCCAGACGTCCAAAAAACAGACCAAGGGGGGCAACCGTAACAACATATCCGCCGATACGGAGAAAATTCTTTTTATATTTTCGGGTCCAGATCCATCCGCCAACAATACAGCCTAAAAGTCCGCCATGAAATGACATTCCGGAAAATCCGACCAGCTTGCCATCCATAAAGGGCCAGATGATCTGAAGAGGGTACTCAATATAGTGTCCTAAATTATAAAATAAAACATAACCGAGTCGCGCTCCGATCAAAAGAGCAATGATCAACCATGAAAATAAAGAATCGAACTCGTTATTTGTTAAGTTCACTTTATTTTGCTTGATCTGTCGACGCATAAAGATCAGGAAAATAACAAAACCCACCACATACATTAAGCCATAATAGCGCAATTGAAAATTACCGATCTCGAAAAGATAAGGTTGTATATGATGAATTGAATGTTCTAACATGGTGATCCTTTATTGTTCGGGAAAATAATACAAAAAAAAGACTAAAGTAAAAAGGTAAATTTATCCTCCATAACCTTTGTGAAGAAGGGAGATTAAAAGCAAAAAAACAATTTATAGAGTGGGAGAATCAGGAGACAAGATCAATAATTGATAAAAGAGTCAAAGTATAAAGGTAAATTTAGTGAGTACCATTTTTTTACAGCGCTAGCTTTGCACATTCACCCAATCTTCCAAATGCAAGCCTTCAACCCTAGAGAACTCTTTTGTATTATGCGTGATAAGAATACCTTTGTTAGCAAGGACGATAGATGCGATGATAAGGTCATTTGGACCAATAGGAGTCCCATTGTTTTCGAGTTGTGCCCGGATTGTTGAATATTGGACAGCTGCTTCCGAATCAAAATTGGCAATTTGGAAAGCATCCAGAAATTGTTGAACCGTTCTGCGATTCTCAATCTTTCTTTGACTCTTTTCAACACCATATAACAATTCAGCCTTTACAATTGAAGGTATCATGATCTGACCGGGACTATTGTTTTGAAAATGCTCTAAAATAGAAGGATATTTCCCGTTTAGATAGTATATACAGGTATTGGCATCAAGAAAATTCATTATAATGATTCCCGCCTGACATCATCATGAGGATTTAACGATGCGGGTTTTTGGAAGGATTCATCATCGATCGATCCATGTAAAGCAAAGAAATCTTTGGGGTATCTGTGTTTTATTAGGTCTTTAATATTGTTACCAACCCACTTAGAGATTGAAACCTGATCTGTTTTTGCAAGTTTTTCCACTTGTTCAAGTGTCTCCTTATCAATGTATAGCGATATTTGTGGCATTTTTATCTCCTTTCTCCGTTTAACATAATTGTTAAGAAGATAAAAAACAAGTATAAAACATACTTGGAATATTTCTTTTAAGCTATTTTGCCCATCTTGGCATGAAAAAAAGTTTAATTCGATATTGGACCAACCTTAAACAATAACCAAAACCATTTAATTTTCTCCCAATATCAATAAAGGCGTAACACTGGAATTCTTCGCCTTCTTCAGGATCAATACGATTTAGTGTGCAACAAATTTCCTCATGGATATTTCCAAGAAGTTTGCATTTTAAGCATAGTTTTGGAATTGGGTAATCTCTTGGATTGATGATAGTTCCATCATCACGATGATAAGGTGCCATTTCGTCCCCCGTATTTTAATTTGCTATAAATTACCGCAAGATTTTATATTAGGTAAACACTATTTTTCAGGTGTGACCTGAATCACAAATATCTAAATATTTATTAAACCGTTAGATGTTTTAATCTCTTGGGAATACCCTGAATTTAGGGTAATAATTCACTGTTCACTGTTCACCCTCTCATAATTTGTCTGGAAGATATTTAAAAAAGGATTGTTTTGTTCAAGTGCAAGATCATAGGCTTTTTTATAGTTTTCTTTAGCCAGGTCAAGCTGTCCATTTGTTTCGTAGGCTTCACCCAGACTATCGTATACGTTCGGGGAATTCGGATAGCGTTTGATGTTTTCTTTGAAAACCATTATCGCATTATCGATATCTTCATTCTGTAAATAAGTATAACCCACAATATTCAAGAGAGCTTCTGGAGCTTCTACGATCATGTTGTACTTTATGGAAACCATTGCATAATGTGTATCAATGGCGTCAAGACCTTTTCCAATGATGGCAGCAGGGATTTGCCAATCTGAAAAAATGAAACGTAAACCTTTAAATATGCTGATATAAGGAATGGTATTATGGTTTTCAGTCTCGATCTTGACATAATCGAAATGAAAATTTGAATCAGCTTTTTCTTCAACCAAGTCAGATAATGCACCCAAGGCCTCAAAATATGCGGGTTCTGCACCGAGGGTCATATAAAAGTAGATAGGATTTTCATATTTCGATCTCAATTTTGCTTTGCTTTCTTCGACCATGTGGTTTTCTGCAAATTGCAAAAATGGACTGATAGCAATGTAGGCATCAAAAAGCTCAGGTTTTTCCAATAAGGTATAATTTGCAAAAACACCGCCGAATGAGTGACCAATTAGAACATCATAGGATGATGTCCGGTAATGTTCATTGATATGAGGTACAAGCTCACCGGAGATAAAATTCAGGAAATTTTCAGCGCCTCCGGAGGTAAGAACATTATCAACGTGGACCGGTGTAAAATCACGGTTTCTATCTACATTTTGTATCGCCACCACGATCATTTGCGGTATATATCCCAGATCTGAAAGAAAATGTACCGCCCCACTTGCATGATGAAAATGCGCATTTCCATCCAGAACATAAAGAACCGGATATTTTTGCAGGCTTTGTTCGTAAGCTTCAGGAAGATAGATGGACATTACACGTTCCTCACCCAAGGATATTGATTCAAGCGTTATCTCATGTCCAGGTGGAATCACATTCTTTTTGCTGCATGCAGATAAAAGGAGCATGACACACAGAAAAAGAGGCAGGATCTTCATTTGATGATTGTTTGACATTTTTTTCTCCAAAATTTTAGAATTACACATCTAAGTTTTTTCTTTTTGAGAGATATGTTATATCTGAATGTTTGTTATATCCCAATCTTTCAAACGCTTGCATAGATTTTGTATTCCAGTCCTCAATTAAACAAGCAACAATATCAATTCCAAGTTCAAAGAACCTATTTTCTACATCTGTTACCAACATTCGTGCAATGCCTTGCTTGCGAAAGTTTGGATCTACAGCAAGTCTGTTTATCCAACCTTTGCGCCCATCATATGTTCCAAAAACAGAGCCTACCAATTTACCATGTAATTCGACAACTAAGAAAATTGCATTTTTCTGTTTTAGTTCCCGTTCGATCTTATCATAACTATCCCGGCCTTTTAATTTATATGGAAGTTTTGCATTATTCCAAAATGTTATTAAGGCCTTATAGTCTTCCATTTTGAATTTTCTTATGACAATATTTGATAAATGTTTATGATCTGTTTTCATTTTTTTTACTGGTTTTTATATAATATTACAGAAAAAATATTGATTATTATTGGTTTATCAATAAATAGCTTTCTTTTACCTTGAAATTCGGTGGATAAATCTGGCTCATATATCGCCAAGCAAGGTTTCAACTACATAAACAGCATCCTTAATACAAGCTTCACAAACCTTTTCGCTTAGGTTCAGTTCAGTGACAAGA
>JAUVKP010000204.1 GCA_030596185.1 Fidelibacterota bacterium
TTACCGCTTTTGATACAGAAACAGATTCTTAAAAACATGTTCAAGAATAACCTGTTTGTTTCTAGACATATTTCAGAAAAGCAGCTCATTCAGCTAAATACTTTTATTTTATCTTCAGACATGGGCAATTCAATAGAATTATTGGGACATAAATTAACAAAAGATCGCGAACATATTATTTGTAAATTAGATGAATTTATAAGAGTGAACTTAATGTTTTTATGTAAAGAAGGTATAATTCAGATTCCGGAAAGCGAGAACAAACTCGAAATAAAAATAGTTAATATGCCCAAATCCTTGATAAGCAATAATAGTGTAGCGCTATTCTCTACAGAAATATTGGATCGGAAATTACAATTAAGGACGTGGGAATCCGGGGACACAATGAGGATTTACGGGTCAGGGCACACTAAAAATCTCAGTGATATTCTCAAAGACGAAAAAGTGAATATTGCAGATAAGAAACAACAACTTGTTCTTACTTTGGGTGAAGATATTCTTTGGATCCCGAAAGTTAAGCGTTCAAATAGATATATTGTTAATATTAACGAAGATAAATTAGTAATGATCACATACAAACATGGAGCGGGAAAATGATAAAGAAAACGTTAACCCTTGATTACGGTGGTTCTTTTGACGGAGAAGTATTGGACCTGTTGATCTCTGAGGAAGATATTCAAGATCGCATCAAGCATCTTGCACGGAAGATATCGACAGACTACAAGAAAAAGAAAAAACCTCCGATCATTATTGGGGTTTTGAACGGTAGTTTTTATTTTATGGCCGATCTTTTAAGAGCAATGAGCATTGAGGCGGAAATGGATTTTATTAAAATATCTTCTTATCAAAAAACAGGCTCCACCGGAACCATTCGTTTGATCAAAGATATAAGTGCCGATATTACAGACCGCGACCTTATTCTTGTAGAAGATATTGTTGACACAGGCTTATCAATCAACTACCTGCGGAAACACTTTGAAAACAGTCATCCCGGCTCTGTTCGTGTTGCAACATTGCTCTATAAAAAAGAGATTACAAAGGTTGAAACCGAGCCCGAATATGTTGGTTTTGAAATTCCGGACCAATTTGTTGTAGGCTATGGTTTGGACATAGAACAACAATATCGACGTTTGCGGGATATTTTTGCCATGAACCCCCCCCCGACAAACCAATAAAAAATGGAACATAATCTCATAAAGTTATCGTATAGTAACAGGATATAATGGAGATTACATGTTCAACCGTTTTTATAATAGCCCTGACGGGAATCCGGAAAACAAAAAAAAGCCCAAACCATCGGGTGGCCGCGGTCCTGAATTTAAAGGACCAATAAAGATTCCTAAAACTCCATTGATTTGGATTGGCTTGGTCATTGTTATGTTGATACTGGCACAGGTCTTTGGAACTGCCGGTAGTCAGGGAGAGAAAAAACTTACTTATACTCAATTCAACAAATACCTACAAGAAGGCAATATCCTAAATGGTGTTCTTGAAGGCAATACTCTTTCTGGTGAGTTCAAAGTACCCCTAACAGATTATGTAAATGCCAAGGGGATAGAGTTTTTACGATATCGTGTTACTATTCTTCATTTGGATACAGAATTATTAAACCAATGGGATGATGCCGGATTGGAATATGAGTTCAATGAACCAAGCATTGGCTTTGGTGATATTCTGATGAATATTCTTCCTTGGATTGTGATCATTGCCGTTTGGATCATATTAATGCGCAGAATGTCCGGAGGCAAAAACGGGCAGTCAGGCGGTGGAATGTTTTCATTTGGAAACACCAACCCTGCAAAGGAATTCAATCCCGAAAACTCAAAGATCACATTTAAAGATGTTGCCGGATGTGTTGAAGCTAAGCAGGAACTCGAAGAGATCATTGAGTTTTTAAAAACACCGGAACGTTTTCAACGTCTTGGTGGCAAAATCCCGCGTGGCGCACTGTTGCTAGGCCCTCCCGGAACCGGTAAAACATTACTCGCTAAAGCCGTTGCAGGCGAGGCAGAGGTGCCTTTTTACAGTATTTCCGGTGCTGATTTTGTAGAAATGTTCGTGGGTGTTGGCGCAAGTCGTGTTCGCGGATTGTTTGACCAAGCCCTTAAAAATTCACCCTCTATCGTATTTATTGATGAGATCGATGCGGTTGGGCGTCAGCGAGGTGCCGGATTGGGTGGTGGCCATGATGAGCGAGAACAAACCCTAAATCAGTTATTGGTTCAAATGGATGGTTTTAATTCTGATGCAAGCGTGATCGTGATCGCCGCAACGAACCGACCTGATATTTTAGATTCCGCTTTGCTTCGCCCCGGCCGTTTTGACAGGCAGATCGTAGTGGATGTCCCCGATGCCGTTGGTCGTGAAGGTATTCTAAAGGTTCATGCAAAGAATATTAAACTTTCTCCAAAAGTTGATCTTAAGACATTAGCTAAAGGTACACCGGGTATGGTGGGAGCCGATCTTGCAAATCTTGTAAATGAAGCGGCCTTACTGGCTGCGCGCAAAAATCACAAATCAGTTTCAAATATTGACCTTGAAGAAGCTAAAGATAAGGTTATGATGGGCACAGAGAGAAAATCCATGTTGCTCAGTGAAAGCGATAAAAAGATTACAGCTATACACGAAGCCGGACACGCACTTGTTGGAGTTCTGTTAAAAGATGCAGATCCGGTTCATAAAGTTAGTATTATTCCTCGTGGCAGGGCGTTAGGTATAACCCACATGTTGCCGGAGGCGGATAAATACAATTACACTAAAAGATATATTAATGCGCAATTGCAGGTTATGATGGGTGGTCGCGTTGCCGAAGAACTAGCCAATGAAGATATTACAACCGGCGCAAGCAATGATATTGAGCGAGCTACAGATATGGCGCGCAGAATGGTTTGCGAATGGGGCATGAGCGAAGCATTTGGCGTCGCAAGCTTTGGTAGTAAAACTAATGAAATATTCCTTGGACGTGATTTCGGGTCAACCAAGAATTACTCCGAAGCAACGGCACAAAAAATAGACCGGGAAATTCAAAAAATTATTAGCGCAGCATATGATAATGCAAAAATGCTTTTAAAAGAGTATTTTGAAACCTTAAAAACGATTGCAGCTGAATTACTGGAAAAAGAATCTTTAGACCGTGTACAACTTGAGAAAATTGTCACAGACAAAGGAATTGAGTTAAGAACAAAATAAAGCTCTTTGATAAGTTATGGGTAAATTATTAAAAACCCGGATAATGGGAATATTGAATGTTACTCCCGATTCCTTTAGTGACGGGGGCTTATACCGCAATGTGCCGAAAGCCGTTTCTCAAGCT
>JAUVKP010000156.1 GCA_030596185.1 Fidelibacterota bacterium
TTCTTTATCAATAGACGTTAAAGCAGATGATAATTGTTTTAATTCAATATGCGCTTCCAAACGAGGTTTTTGTGTTAAATAACGACGTATAATCGACAATTGATGGAAATGACACATTTGTATGGGAATCCCCGGAAACGCTTTAAATAAGCCTCTTCTGCCGTCACAGACGATAGCTTTAATCTTCCACCCTCTTATCTTTAGTAAATTTATGCCCCGCTTGTAAAGCTGGATTGTTTCATAATTCACGTAGTTCCAATTGAGATTGTTTTTCTGATAAGCATCTCGAAACACCATCACCCCAAACCCTCGTCTAAAGTAAGTTGTATCCATAATAATTACCGTCTCAGAAGGCTCATGTTTAGGAATAATCACGTCATATTTAATAAGTTTTGATCTGATTGTTTTTACAGATAATTGATGCTTTTCAGCTAACTGCTCAAGGCTTTGTTTTCCATCCGTATAATCATAAAATAAGGTAGAAATTATTGTGTGTTTTAAGCGAGGTTTATTTGCAAATCTATGTTTACAATTATTGCATTTATAACTCTGATAATTGTTCTTTTTGCCATTCTTTTTTGTGTTTTGACTACCACATTTCGGGCACTTTTTTGTTCATTTTTTAATTGAAGAAAATGAAATCCTATCTATTATCCTAACATTCAATTATTTATAACGTTTTTAGCCCCCTAAAATTACCATTAGGCCATAGAATTTGTTTGAGGCTGATCTTCTCCCTATTATTCAAACAGTTTCATGTGTTGGTGCGATTCAAAGTCCACTTTTCACCGGATATGATAAATTATTCAACAGTCACCGATTTTGCAAGATTCCGTGGTTGATCAATATTACATCCACGAGCTACGGCAATATGATAAGATAGTAGTTGAAGAGGAATGGTGGCAATCAAGGGCACCAAAAGTTCATCTGTTTTTGGAACTTCAATAACATGATCGGCTATTTTTCGCACTTCCGTATCGCCTTCTGTGACGATAGCAATAATCTTTCCTTTCCTGGCCTTGACTTCCTGAATATTGCTTACCACTTTTTCATAGGTTTCGCATTGAGTTGCGATAACCACCACTGGCATTTCCACATCTATCAGTGCAATGGGACCATGTTTCATTTCCGCCGCAGGATATCCTTCGGCATGAATGTAGGATATTTCTTTCAGTTTTAACGCACCTTCCATGGCTATAGGATAATTGACTCCCCGACCGAGGTAAAGAGCATTTTTCACATTTATGAATTTTTCTGCAATTTCCCGAATCTGATCATTTGCTTTAAGCATTTTTTTTACTTTAGCAGGAATCTGATTGAGCTCTACAAGTAGATTCAAAAAACGTTCCTTACTGACAGTCTTCTTTTTCATCGAGATCATTAAAGCCATTTGAATAAGGATTGTTACCTGCGCCGTGAACGCTTTGGTGGAAGCCACGCCTATCTCGGGACCGGCATGTGTATAGGATCCTGCATCCGTGATCCTGGCAAGAGTAGACCCCACTACATTGCAAATCCCCAGTACAGTAACACCTTTTTCTTTCGCCAGTTTAACGGCGGCAATGGTGTCGGCAGTCTCCCCCGATTGTGAAATGGCAATCACAATATCATCTTTATATAATACCGGTTGCCGATATCGGAACTCCGAAGCATATTCTACTTCCACGGGGATCCGGGCAAGAAATTCAAGCAAATATTCCCCTACCAATCCCGCATGCCAGCTGGTCCCGCATGCGACCAGAATGATTCTTCTGGCATTAAGTAATTTATCTTCGTACTTCTTTACACCACCCAATTTGATCATGCCACTTTGTAGCGAGGTTCTTCCTCTCATGCTGTCGTGTATTGAATTTGCTTGCTCATAGATCTCTTTCAGCATGAAATGGGGAAATCCTCTCTTTTCAAGATTGCCGAGATTAATTTCCAGTTTTTGTATGTAGGGTGTCATAATCCGGTTAGATACGGTCAGGATCTTAATATGTTCTCCGGGTTTTAGAATGGCGATTTCTTGATCGTTAAGGTATACAACGTCCCGTGTATACTCAACAATAGGTGTTGCATCGGATGCGATATAAAAATCATCTTCGCCAATACCAACAACCAAAGGACTTCCTTGTTTTGCCGCGATCAGCATGCCCGGCTCTTCTTCGCAGATCAGTACAATAGCATAAGCTCCAACGACTTGACTTAAAGCCATTTGTACTGCCTTGACAATATCGATATTTTCATTTACTTTGATATCTTCAATAAGATGGATCAGTACTTCTGTGTCGGTCTCACTTGTAAATGTATATCCCCGATTCAATAATTCTTTTTTAAGTGAATTGTAATTTTCAATAATCCCGTTATGAACCAGCGCCATTTTACCGGACGGAGAATAGTGTGGATGCGCGTTGACATCATTGGGTTCTCCATGAGTCGCCCAACGGGTATGAGCAATGCCGACCGTCCCTGAAATATCCCGATCTCTGACAAATCGTTCTAAATCGATAACCTTTCCTTTGGTTTTATACAATTTCAGTAAGCCATTGATGATCGATAAGCCAGCGCTATCATAGCCCCTGTATTCCAACCTTCGAAGCCCATTGATAAGTATCGGGTATGCCTGTTTCTTTCCAATATAACCTACGATTCCACACATAATACACGCCTCATTTTCAGTTTATCAAATGAACCGAATCACACATTATTCTTCTCCATGAGTCTCACAGGGAATAACAAAGCGGTTTCCATAAATCCTTTGACAATATTGTACAAGATTGTAACTGTTAAAAATATAGTGCATTAAAAAATTTTATCATAGAATCTTTTAAATTTTTCAACTCTGTTATCAAACGGGGTTATTCATATATTTCTATACATCGCAATAAAATATACCCGTTGTGTGAAACTAATACGTAAGTGTAATACAAACTGTCATTTCGATTGAATTTTCAGTCATTTGGCTGAAAATGAATAGAGAAATCTCAAACATTTAACAAAATTGTGCGGTTTGAGATCCCTCCCAACCTTCGCTATAATTAGCTTACATCTACGCTACCAACTTCGGCAAACCTTCTCTGGTCAAGAAAGCTTCGATGCACAGGTCGGTGGACAGGCGACTATGCTCGGGATGACAAAAAGCATTCCCTATTAGGTGTTTTACCTATTTCACACAACGGGTAAAATATATATTTTATTGCAAGTATCTTCGTTTATCGTTAAGTAAACACAGTACTTATTTGTAAAACAGGAACAGTATTATTTCTTCATCAACTCTCTCACCCGCACCGGCTGGATCAACCAGATAAGAGCAATATAGAGCAGGGAAACGGGGATCTTCCATAGAATAGAGAAATTCAGCAATTGCAGTACAACGAATACGAAGACGGAAAGAAGCAGGATCAGGACGAGTTTTCCATTCTTTTGCTTGATATCCGATTTTTTAACTGCCCAAAAACGAATGCCAAGAGCCATGACCAAATAAGCAGCCGCAGTGGCAATGGCGGCACCCATGAGTCCAATTTTGGGAATAAGAATAAGATTAAGGCTAAGGTTAAGGGCAGCGCCGATGCCCATAAATACGGCGTTCATTCCGGTCTTGTTTTTATGGTAAAGAACAGGCAATTGCAGCAAGTACAGACCCATCATGACATAGGCCCCCATGATTACGGGGATAATGGGAATAGCCTCCCAATAACTGGCATGCAGGATATAGCGTCCATGACCCAGTGGAATGCGAATAAGTTCGGGAACCCAAAGGGATGCCAGGAACCAAATCGCAACAAAGATCACGCCGGTTTGAAGATATATCTTCTCTAACCTTGCTCTCCCCTCCTCTTTGTCCACTTCTCTCAGAAAATAGGGTTGCCAGCCGGCATTGAAACTGTAGACCAGCAAACGGATCAACAC
>JAUVKP010000136.1 GCA_030596185.1 Fidelibacterota bacterium
TGAGTGATATCAGGATAATAATGTAAGCCATTCGCTTCATGTTTATTTCTTCATCTCCTTCACGACTTGCAGTTCAAGCAAGGATTCAAGATAGCGTTCCATATCTTGTTTTTCACGGGCAGATAGATCAGAGTCCCGAACTTCTCGACGCAATGCATTGATCAATGATTCATGATCACCCAAATCACCCGGCAAACTTAAAGGATTATCTCGCAAGATATCTTTTGCGGTTGTGGATTCCCGCTCTTTTTTATGGTCACGGGATGTCGCGGACCTGCTGGCATCCAACAAACGCTGTACGATCTTTTCCTGACGCATGATAGTTTGTCGATTGACCTGATTCTTTCTCATTTGGTTGATCACATCTTCCATGTCCTTGGCAATGCGACCCAAGTCACCTGTCATGCGCTTAGCACCATCGCCTTCCGACATTCCCTGCTGCATCTTTTTTAAAGAGCGTCTTAATGCCTGCTGACGAGCCGCCATTTTAGCTAGCTGGTCCATCATGGAAGAACCCGGTTTTCCATTCATTCCGGGTTGAGGCATACCGGCATTTATTTTTTGTTGCTCGCCCGCCATTTGTTGTAATTGCTTCATATAGAATTCCATGCCGGAAGCATTTCCTTGCTGTTGTTCTTGAATCATATTCATTCGCTCGAGCAAGATCCGCCCCAATTCATTCATATTCTTATATGCGATATTGAAGTTGTTCTTGCCCTGTGACAATTTTGCTTCTTCTACATGTTGAATACCGGAACGTAAATTCCCAATCACTTGTCCCAATGCCCGACCTATCGCTTTATCTACTAAAAATGTTTTTTTAGATAAGGCAAGAAGCTCCTCGTTAATGGTCAGAGCTATGTGCAAAATATTATTTTCCTGACTTGTATAAACGTGGACAAGAGGTGACCCATTTATTAATTCACTGCCTTCATGTAAGGTCTTTTCTTGTTGATAGGACATGAAGATCGTCTTATGAAAGGCTCTTTGAAAAGAGTTGGAAACATCCTCTTTTTGTTGTTGCATCATATTGGATGCCATCTGTGAAAATGCACTTTCCAAGGAAGAAAGTTTATCTAGGGATTCTTGACTTTTTTGCTGTCCTGCTTGCATGTCGGATCGCTGGTAATTCTCGCTGGCTTGATCCATATGTGATGAAATTCCAGCTTCTTCCATTTTCTTTATAAATTCTTCAAAGATCTCTTTTTCTTTATCACTAAATAAATCAGCTGATTCTTCTCCCAATTTTTCCCATGCCTTAGTATCATCACTGATCTTCTTTTGTTGATCTGAAAGATCATCGACTGACTTGTGATCTGCTTCTTCTAGTAACCTCTCCTGATCACGCAGGGTTTCTTTCATTTGCTTACCAAGTTCTTCAAGACGCTGTTCCTGCTGAATACGCTTGAATACTTCCAACATACGCTCCAGACTTTCTTCAAAACGCTTTGCTTTTTCCGAAAAGTCTTCCAGAATTTTTTCCATATCAGACATATCATTGTTTTCAAGCTTATCTTGGATATTTTGCATTAATTCAAATAATTCATCATCAATAAGCTCGTTCATTAATTCCTGAAGCTGCTCAAAACTTTTCATAACATCATCGGAAAACAGTGAGTTTTCTTCCATGAATTTCTTTTGCTCATCCATAGAGGATTGCATGTCTTTCAGTTCTTCACGAGCTTTTTCAAGTGCATTCAAGTTTTCTTCAAGTGCCGTCTTATTTTCCCAATTCAATTCACCTTCCTGAAGAAGTTGCTTCTGGATCTCATCCAACTCTTCAACGATCTCTCCGGTGGAAAGCACCTCCTCCTCCAGTTGGGCCATGGTTTCTTCCTGTGCTTCGTCCTGCCGGGCAAACAGGTCGCCCAGACTGGGAAACTTGGCATAGTAAAGAGATGAACGAACACTTTTAGGACCACTGATAATATCATTATCTTTTAATTCAAAATAATATCTTATCTCTGAACCCGGCGATATAAATTGATCGATCTCCCATACACCTGCACGGGTTTGCAAACGAGAATTGTTATCAAAGGGTAATTTGACCGTTTGTACCGAACTATCCAAACTAAAGCTATATTCGGAATGAATAGAGTAATTTACGGTGAAATCAGAAATAGCAAAGTCATCCTGAAGATGTGCGACATAAGGTAGTTGTAGATCCTCGTTCAGCAAGAGTTCATCTTGAAGCGTAGGACTATGCAAATACAGTATCGGAGCCGCATCCTCTTCGAGAACAATTTTATATTTCGGTCTTGATCCAAGTGCTATTCCCTTTTTATTTACAAGCAATAATTCAATATTTTGCGACTGCTTCGGCACCCAAGAGATAGAGCTTTGCTTCCCGGAAATAGTCATTTCAAAAGTATCTTGCTCACTTATCAAGTATGAAGGACCAAAGTTATCGGATAAACGAATAGCGACGGTGATCTCCGATCCATAAAGACAGGAAATACGATCTACATTTCCCTGATAATAGGCATTGGAAATATTAGCATAATCAGGTGATTTGACTTCAAAATCAAGTGATCTGATGCGGGGACGCTGCAATAGGGTAATATTTAAAGTATCTGTATCAATGAATTTTCTCGGATAAAATATATTTGGTCGTCGAAGCCTGGCATAATAAACAACAGGGTGGCTCAAACGTCCCATAGGACAGCTAAGAACAGAGTCACGGGAGCGAAACAATAGCTCAGGTGCTTCCATGGTACTATCGACAGAGTAAACCTCAACGGGGAAATTATCGGGAGCCAAGCGTCGAATATGGAGCGTCAGAGTATCATAAGTATATAAGCTGGTATCGGCTGGCGATAATAGGATGTCATATTTTTGATCCGGCTCATAGCTTTTATTCATATGCAAAAAACGTGATGTTGCCGATGATGAAATAATTACCAATACACACAAACATCCTATCAGAGATAGGGCAATTTTTCGTTTATTTTTTATTGCTTGGGCTTGATAACTTTGCTCATAGTAGTTGTCTGGATACATCCTTACAAATGCGTCAAGAGCATAATCGCTTATAGGGTTATCAATTTGAGATAATTGGAAATGATTGAGTAATTTATCGTTTATATCAGGAAACTTCTGTCCGATATGGAGCAATAAAGATTCATCTTCATTTTTACTATAGTTGGAAATTGAAAGAACCAGGATACTGATGACTCTGAAAATGAAAAATGTATTAAGCGAAAGCAGATACCATAAGATCTCCTTCACGCCCGGGGATAAATACCAGATACTTTCCAGAAATAAGCAAAGAAATAAATAAGCCGAATTAAGAATAACAAATGAAAACCCGATATGCTTAAGCTTATCCTTAGCTTCCTGCCGGCGATAATGCTTAAGTATGTTTGCAAAATATTGTAGTTTTTGTTTGTTCACTTATTTATCGATTCAAATGATATAAGAATATATTGCAACCCATCTGCAGAGCGGCTTTTCTTAGTGTTTCGGGATCTCCATGAACTTCCTCATTTTCCCAACCGTCACCAAGATCACATTCATAGCTATAGAAAACCACCAGTTTACCCTGATGGAATAATCCTAATCCTTGCGCCGGTTTATTATCATGTTCATGGATCTTGGGTAACCCTTTGGGGAAATCAAATTTCTGATGATAGACCGGATGATCAAAAGGAAGTTCAACCCAATCCTTATCCGGAAAGATCTTTTTCATTTCCCGACGGAAAGAATGATCCATGCCATAATTATCATCGGCATGAAGGAAGCCCCCATTTTCGAGATAATGTCTTAGCCTTCGCACATCTTTTTTGCTAAAATGGATATTTCCATGACCATTCATATATAGGTAAGAAAACTGAAATAGCTCTGGTGAGTCCGGCTCAACGACCGCTTGACGCTCTGCCATATCCATTCCTGTATTCTTTTCAATAAAACGCATTAGATTTTCCAGCGAGCCGGGATTGCTATACCAATCACCACCACCATCATACTTTAGGCGGGCAATGCTTATCGGCTTGATAGGCTCAGCTTGCAGAAGGCTTAAAGCACTTAGTGTTATTATTAAAAAGATGGTGATTTTGTTCTTTTTAATTCGATCTGTCATAATTGAAATATAGAAGAATTTAGGGAGACAAGCTAAATGAAAAGAAGTTTAGAAGTTTAAGGTTTAGGGATAAGCGCTGGGCGCTGAGAAGATGAGCACTGAGAAAGAATGTGTCATCTTGAGCTCTCCTTCGTCACCCCGATTACCAAGACCAAAACAAGCATTATTTTACTAAAGTTGGATTTACAGAGCAATAATTAGGTATGTAGGGTTTACCTGAGTTTATCATAGCACAAATTATTTTCAGAAGTTTGTT
>JAUVKP010000151.1 GCA_030596185.1 Fidelibacterota bacterium
GAGATCCGAGACGAACTTGGAAACTATTCACTTCAAACAACTCGCATTCGAATTAGTCACAAAAATCATGCACCCTATATAATTTCAGCACCCTTCGACACTGCCCGTGTAGGTTCTATATACACCCAACAGCTTGAAGGCCTTGATGCCGATACTTTGGAAGGTGATGAGTTGACCTATAGTATGGTGAATCTAAGTTTCTCGCCAAGTTCTAACACCCCCAAATCCTCGAATGCCTTATCTTCACCTCTTGAAACTTCAACTGATTGGCTTTCCCTGACTGAAACAGGAACTCTCAGTGGAACACCTGGAATATCTGATATTGGAATGTGGTCCGGTATTCTAATAGTTGAGGATAGTTTTGGGTTAATGGATTCGCTTGACTTTTGGATCAATGTACTTCCGGGTATAAACCATGTACCTATCGCCGACACTCTTCATGTGTCTGGGGCAGAAGATATTCCCGTATCATTTACTCTCACGGGTTCAGATGCGGATGATGATTCTTTAACTTTTATCATCACCCGTCAACCCGAATTTGGCTCCCTCAATGGAATTCCACCCGAACTAAGCTATACGCCAAACAATAACTGGTACGGCAAAGATTCGTTATCCTTTATTGTTAATGACGGTCTGCTAAATTCCGATACGGCAATGGTTTGGTTCACAGTAGCATCCTCTGATGATCATATTCAAATCACATCTTTATTGCCATCAAGCTTTTCTATTAATGTAATGGAAACCGATACTGTTCATTTTTCGGTTGAAGCTATAGACCCCGATGGGTTTTCGCTTTCATATGCTTGGCGGGTTGAGACCTCATTGGTATCAACCAATGCTTCCTTTGATTTTATTACAAACTTTATCGGCGACTATGATGCAGGTCTCTATACTGTCACCCTGAATATTGATGATAATTATGTCAGTAATGTGGCGCAGCAAGTTCCTATGCATACATTGGATTACACTTGGGCAATTACTGTCGAGAACCTCAATCGACCGCCCGTTACAGATGATCAGCTTGTTGAAATGTTCGAAGATACGACCATAACGATCTCTTTGCATGCATCAGATCCTGATCTTGATAGTCTAAGTTTTTCTCAAACAATATCTCCGCTTCATGGGCAAATCAGCGGCACCTGGCCTTCGGTGAATTATACGCCGACAACGAACTGGTTTGGCCGAGATACAATAAGTTGCACCGTATCAGACGGCGAATTGTTTGATACATCAAATATTCATATCCTCGTCCGACCGATTAACGACCCACCAAATGCTGTAACCCTCCTTTTTCCTGCACATACTACCAACATTGTGTTGACGCCTGAGAATATAAATGATACTTTGCGCTTCAGTTGGTCTGAACCTCAAGATCCCGATCTTGATGTGCTTTATGTAAACATGTTATTCACTTCCGGAGTAAGCCTTTTTGCAACGCTAGAACTCCACGAAAGCAATAATTCAGCTTGGATTACACATCAAGTTTTAACAACTCTGATGGATACTGTTTCCCAAATTAATGGCGAATGGAACGTATTGATCAGTGATGGTGAAGATTCGACCCTGTCCGAAAATGGTCCTTTTTCACTGAGTATTGATAATTCTGCGCTCGTTTCAATTTATGAAAACGCCTATCTCCCTGACGATTTTGCCCTATATCAAAACTATCCGAATCCCTTTAATCCCATTACGTCGATCCGTTTTGATCTTCCCCTTTCCGGAAAAGTTAATCTAAGCCTTTACAATATACTCGGCCATGTAGTAAATTGTTTGCTCGAAGACCATCTAGATGCGGGATCATATGAATTCCATCTTGATGCTTCAAATCTACCTACCGGAACATATTTTTATTCTATCTCCTCCGGTGATTTCAATGCAGTTAAAAAGATGGTTCTTATCAAATAGAATAATCTAAGGATATAATATAAAGCCGGCTATTCTGGTCGGCTTTTTTATTTGTATTATTACCTTATTCGCACTACATTTTATTTGGATATATTATGGATACTACATTAAACATAAAATCATTCTCAGCTAAAAGCATTCATGCCTGTATGGCGACATGTGGGCAGGTGGATCGCGCATATCAGAGCGATGGTCAAATCTTACCGCCAAATCTTTCTGTTTTAAAAGAAAATGCCGGTTTAATTCCTGTGCCCGAACCCGGAAGCAGGGATGCCATGATCGCAAAAGGTGCTGATGAATGGCTGCAAAAACTTCATGCTGATAGCTGGGTATTTTTACTTTCTAACACTTCTGTCAAGACCTTACATCGCCAGTTGTTTAAATATAGTCCGCGCGACGAAGGCACCCGTGGAAACTACCGGACAAATCTTGACGCTGAGATGAAATCACTTTTTGAAGAAACAAAAAATGCACTCGACCGACAAGATCGCCATACTCTCTTTGTTATATCATTATTCCGAGTTGCCTTCATTGATCTAATGCCTTTTATAACAGGAAACGCTCAATGTGTAAATCTTCTTGCTTGCGCTTTACTTATTAATAATAACTACCCGCTTGTTTCCCAACTACCCCTGATTGCGTCCTTAAACAACCCAAACAGCGAGTTCTCGCAGGATCCGCTAGTTGTTCTACCCGATGCTCTCTCTAAATTATTAAATGATATTGATCAAAAGAAATTAGCTCAACCTTCGACTCTCAACTCTCGACTTTATTTGAATTCCCGTCGTCAATCTCTGCTCAAGTGTATAGACAAGAACTCTCCGCTAAAGATATCTGACATCATGACATTTTTCCCGAACCAAAACAGGAATACAATTAAAAAAGACCTGATCTTTTTAAAAGAAAAAACATTGCTTCTTTCTGTTGGCGAAGGAAGGGGGATGACATACGTGAGACGTGAGACGTGAGACCAGCCTTCGCCAAGGCTACAGCCGGCAGGCGTGAGACGAAATTTATTATTTATGTTTAGTTATAATATTTTTATTCTCTGTGTAAGATCATTTTTACGATTGCCGGCAACGCTCTGATATTATAGGTCCAGCCCAGAACAACTGTAGCGATAATGATAATTTTAACTTCTGGAGAATGGATAAAAAACATAGCGATAGTTGCGGTCGTCATAAGAACAGCGAAAGGAAGCCATATACTTTGATTCTTTTTAAAAATAATATACACAAGTATCGGCACAACAACAAATGCGATCAAAAGCTCCCACCGCGCAAAGAAAAGGAATATTCCCATAATAACAGCAGCTCCTTTTCCTCCCTGAAACTTGAAATAAATAGGATATATATGTCCATAAAGCGCCCCAATACCAATCAATCCAAGAGCGAAATCAGGAAAGTCAAAATAGAAGTCGGCGATAATCATGGGGATAAGAGATTTAAAGGCATCCAGAAGCCCCGTCAGGGCACCCAATATTTTACTAACATGTAAATAAATGTTTTGCGCTCCAGGGTTAGTATTCCCCATTTTGCGAATATCGAGACCCTGTGTAAGCTTTAACAATATCTCGGCAAATAAAACAGATCCAACCAAATACCCGGATACCAGACAGATTAGGTATATTAAGTAAATATGCATTGCCTTTTTCCCTGTGTGTGGGTGTTTTGAACCCTCTTTTTCCCATGTGCGCTATTTTGAATCGTTATTCTTTTTTCTTACCCATGGATAAACCAATAGCTAGATTCCCCAATCCAACGGCAAAGAGAGCTAGACCTAGTATTGTATTTACAGCAAACATAAACGCCACCCCTGCGCCCATAAAAGAAATTCCCATGCCAATGAAGGCTCTGTGATTAATTTTTTTATTTTCCATAATGATCTCTTTTTACATAATAATAACATTAATAACAAACAGCAATATTGCCACTAATAATACAATATTGATTGAAATGATCCACATATAGAACAGCGGTCCAATTCTACGCGTTTCACTTTTCGTGATCTTTTTATATTTGCCTACAAATTTGAAAATGTAAAAATTAATGAATAAAATACTGGGCGTTTTATCGTTCCTGCGATGATGAAATTCATAAATAAATATTGTACTGAT